>CAIVHJ010000044.1 GCA_903905665.1 uncultured Phycisphaerales bacterium | reverse complement strand
TGGAAACTCTTCAGAACGAACTTCGGCGGCTGGTTTGGGACGACCTGGCAGATTACTTGAAGGGATTGCCCAATGGTAATTCGGTTGCCAAAGAACTCACGCGGTTCCTCGCCGCCTGAAAAAAATCAGTCAACTTGAGTTGTTTAGTGAAATGAGGCGGAGGCGGCGATTTGTTGGAGGAGGAAACGGGCTTTGGTCAGCGATTCCTCGTCGAGGGCGGGTCTGAGGGCGAGGATGGTGGTGCCGTGCGGTGAATCGACGCTCACGAGAACCATGAGACCCGACGACACCGCCGGATCGGTCGAAACGAGATCGTCTTCCGATGCAAACGATCGGATTTCGGCGAAAGACGAACCGAGTTTCGTTTGAACGGGGCCCGGCAGGGCGACCAGTTTTTCGGCCTGGGATTCCAATCGCGCCAGCGCATAAATGTAGGCTTCCTTGATGGAGGTGACGACGTAGGGGTGAGGTCGAAGAATCCAGATTTGCTCCCCCGGTGTATCGGGATTCGATCCGACAAGAAGCGTCCCGTCCGACTCTGTTCGCAGGGGCTTCCATGCTTTGGGGAACCGAAGCGAGAGGGAGGAGTCGATGCGAGTTTCATCACCAAGCGGCGTGAACCATTTCTGCTGTTTGTAAATACCCTGCGAAACACAAAGCCCCATCACCAGCGCCAACAACCCAAACGTGGCGATTCGCGTGCGCCAAGGTGAAACAGCCGATGGGTCGTTTGAGGTCCACATGGCTACCATCGTACCGTCGAAACCCACGGCTTCAACCCATGAACTATGTTTCAAAATGGAAATCCAGAATGCTGACATCTGAATGTGCTTTGTAGAAAACGTAACAAGTGAGGAGGTTTGTGTAGGGGCACAGCATGCTGTGCCCGCCCTGTGCGAAAAGAAAACGGGCACGGCAGTGCCGTGCCCCTACCGTCAGGAAAAGGATTTCTACAGAGTATTTTGAATGCTGAGGATCGTTGCGTTGGATTGACGCTTCGGACAATACGGGATAGTCTTGTCGAAACGGGAACTGGGATTGAGGAGCGATTATGCGTCGTTCGTTTCTTGAGGATTTTCGGCGGTTTTTCATGCGGGGATTGGCGGCGTTGATGCCGGCCGCCATCACGATTGCGCTTTTGGCGTGGCTTTTTGACTGGGTTAACGATCGGATTGCGACGCCCATCACCAACTCCGTGATTGCCTTCCTGCCTGATCCTGACGATGTTCCGCGTGTCTTTCAGATTCTGAAGATAGCTCCTGAGACGGATTCACTGACCTATGGGCACCGGATCGACGAGTTCGACAATCAGGGGCGTCAACTCACGGTGGAATACATCCTGATCACCCATCCCGCGATGAAAAGCCCTGATCCGGTCATTGCCCAAGCGGCTCAGCATCGGCGGGCTCAGGCAACGTGGCAGATCACATTCACCAAATGGTATCTCAACGTGTTCGGGTTTGCCGTGGCGGTCATGATTGTATACATCATCGGATACTTGCTGACCGGCTTTTTGGGCCGGACGTTGTGGAAGATCGTGGAATCATTTCTGAATCGTATTCCGGTGATCAAGTCGATCTATCCCAGCGTCAAGCAGGTGACCGACTTTTTTCTGGGCGGGAAGGAGTTCAAATTCACATCCATCGTTGCGGTTCAATGGCCGAGAAAAGGGGTGTGGGCACTTGGCATGATGACAGGGCCGGCATTAAAGGAAGTCCAGGATCACAACCGAGAAGAGGAAATGGTCGGCGTATTTGTTCCCAACACGCCCACTCCAGTGACGGGTTTTGCCGTCATGGTCCCTCGTCGGGAGATTATTGACCTCCACATGACACTCGACGAGGCGTTCAAATTCGTTATCAGCGGTGGTTTGCTTAAGCCACCGGAATCCGCGAGCGCAGCGGGATCATCCGATCTTAATCAATTGCCAAACAAGCAATTAGAGTCGAATCGGTCTGACTGATCGCACGTGAGGCATTATGGTGTATAATAGGTTTTCTCATAATGCTTGGTGCAGAATCGGTGTGAGTCTGAAATGAGATATTCACGTTCCCCCACCACCCCAATGAGGAGTAGTGAATTTGCAGATTAAAATCACGGAACGACATACGGAAGTAACCGAGGCGGTCAGACAATATGTTCGCAAGAAATCCGATAAACTGACGCGGTTTTATAACCGAATCCAGGCGATCGAAGTCATCCTCGACGGCACGAAGGGACGTTCGAAAGTCGAGATGATTGCCCGGGTGGAAGGGGCGGATGATTTTGTCGCCCATGCGACTGAGCCGGATTTTCTGGCGGGGGTCGATGTCGTAGTTGATAAGCTGGAGCGTCAACTGACCAAGCACAAAGAAAAATTCCGCAATCGCAAACATACCGCACGGAGCCAAAACAAACCCGTCTGAACCTGCGCCGGGTATCGAATTATGTTGGAGCATCAACCGTATTTGGAGCACTGAGACAAAAATGAAGTTATCAGATTTTTTTGTGAAGAAAGCCATTATATCCGAACTGAAGGCGACGGATCGAAAAGGCGTCATCATGGAATTGGTGAACGCTCTGGCGGAATCGGGCTGCATCTCTCCGAACGAAGTGGAAGCCGTGACCAAGGCGGTGATCCAGCGAGAGAATCAGGGCAGCACGGGTTTTGGAAAAGGCGTGGCTGTGCCTCACGCCAAACCTGAGTGCGTCAAGCGCGTTATGGCCACGGTGGGCCGTTCGAGCACCGGCGTGGATTTTGCGGCCTTGGACCGTGCCCCGGTCTATACCATTGTGCTGTTGTTATCGCCCCCGTCGGAGGCGGACAATCACCTGGCGGCGATGACCAATATTTTCCGTCACCTTCAAAACGACAATTTTCGCCGATTCTTACGCCAGGCGGATACCAGGGAAGCCATCGTCGATTTGCTCGATGAAGCAGAAGAGATCATTGGGGTGTAGGGAGGATCGCCGATTCTCGAAATTGCAATCACAAGACTCCACGTGGGTGTTGTGCGAACCTTATTGCGCGATGGACTGAACCCAGGACCGGCTCGATACCCGAGGAATTTTTGTGCCCGAATCACCATCATTTACCGAATCGACCCAGCCGCCTTCGTCGCACGCGAGCCGGGCCGTCACGATTGTCAACGAGCACGGGCTTCATGCTCGTCCGATCATGCAACTGGTGGATCTGTCGAACCGGTTTCAATCGCGAATCACAGTCCGGAAGGGCGAGCAAATCGTCGATGGGAAAAGCCCGATGGAAATCATGTTGCTGGAAGCCGTTCGAGGAACAGAACTGGTCTTGATTGCAGAAGGACCGGACGCATCAGAAGCCGTCAACGCACTGGCGAAACTCGTCGCGTCCGGGTTCAACGAAGAGGGAGTTTAGGAGTTCGGGAGTTTAAGAGTTGTGCACCCCGATGCCCCATTGCCTGGGGCATGAGAATGGACCGTTTTTTCTACGAGATACGCTTCACGAATGACGGTTGACGAAATTGGTTACCAAGGACGCATGAATGGAGATCAGCAAAGGCATCTCGGTATCGCCCGGAATTGCAATCGCCGAGGCGTTGGTTCTGGATGCTGAAGATTATCGGATTCCGACCCGCTATGTTCCGGCCGAGGAAGTTCCACACGAAATAGAGCTTCTGGATCGGGCGATTTCGGCATCGCTAGTGGAATTGAAGGAAAAACGGGACCGCCTCGCCAAGAATTACGGGAACGATACCGCCGCCATTTTTGATTTCCACGCAGGGGTGCTGCAGGATCCCAAACTCAAAAAAGATTTGGAGGAACTGCTTGTCGAAAAACTCTGTTCGGCGGCTTATGCGGTCAGCCGAACGTTTCTGGCGTTGCAACGCCGATTCAACAACATGCGCGATCCCGTCTTCGCCCAGCGGGTACGCGATATTCAGGATATCGAGAAACGTCTGTTGCGGCATCTGCTCGGTGAGGAACGCGAAGACCTCGAACACCTGACCAAAAGCGTCATTCTGGTGGCGCATGATTTGCCCCCGTCGTTGTGTGCCGGATTGGATAAGACGAAAGTGGTCGGAGTGGCTACGGACGTAGGTGGATTGACCTCCCATACCGCCATTGTGCTGCGCTCCCTCGGAATTCCCGCCGTCATCGGTCTGTCCGACTTCACACGCAACGTATCCGGTGGAGAACTGGTGGTGGTGGACGGGCGGCGATCACTGGCCATCGCCAATCCCGATCTGGACAGCATCCGAAGATATGAGTCTGAAATCCAGCGACTCGGCGTTTTTACAGTGGAGCTGGAGGAACTCAAGAGTCTGCCCGCCGAGACCCTTGACGGACAAGCCATCCAGTTGCTGGGCAACATCGAGTTTCCCCATGAGGCGCAGGGATGCCTGGATCAGGGTGCCGAAGGAATCGGTTTGTTTCGAACGGAGTATTTGTTCATCGGTTCACCCACCCCCCCCGACGAAAACGAACAATACGAAGCCTACAAAACCGCGATCAAAATCATGGGGGACCGGACGGTGACCATCCGCACCATGGATTTAGGCGCGGACAAATACCTCAAGACATCCGATTGGGAACCGGAGCGGAATCCGTTTCTGGGACTGCGATCGATTCGCTACTGCCTGCGCAATCTGGATATGTTCAAAGTCCAGTTGCGGGCGATTCTGAGGTCGAGCGTCCACGGGAATATCCGGATCATGTTCCCGCTGATCATCAACCTGATGGAACTGCGTCAGGCCAAAATGGCGCTGTACGACGCCATGGAAGACCTTGAGGAGATGGGAGTCGAATTCAAACGAGATATTCCGGTCGGGATCATGGTGGAAACTCCGGCCGCGGTGATCTTGTGCAAGGAATTCGTTCGGGAGGCCGATTTCATCAGCATCGGAACGAACGATTTGATTCAATATACTTTGGCGGTGGATCGCAGCAACGAGAAGGTGGCTCCGTTGTTCACGGCTTCGCATCCGGCGGTCATCCGACTGATCAAGCAAGTCATCTCGACCGCTGCCAAGGCGGACATCGATTGCGGATTGTGCGGGGAAATCGCAGGGGAACCCTTGTATACGCTTCTGCTGCTGGGACTGGGATTGCAGCAGTTTTCCATGCCGGCGGTGGATATTCCCGAAGTCAAACAGATTATCCGAAGTACGAGAATGCCGCACGCACGAAAAGTGGCCCGCGAGGCGCTCAGGTTTGAGACCGATCGGCAGGTCCACAATTACCTGCGTGATGAAACGAGAAAACTCCTGCCACCGGAAGCGGTTTAGGTCTGAAATGTTTTTTATCGCGGCCGGGGCGGGAAGGACGAGACAGCGGAAACGAAACACTGAAAGGCGCCAGGAATTGATATGGCGCAGGGGATTGGCGGTTCAAACCAAGGATTGCTCCGAATGACCCTCACGGGGGACTGGCGGTACTTGTCCCATCGGGATTGGGTCCGTATGATTGAGCGTGCCCTGGTCCGAGCGCAAATCCCCGTCGCTTACTCACAGGGTTTTAACCCGCGTATCCGCTTGTCGTTCCCACTGCCGCGTCCGGTGGGAATGTCTGGTGAAGACGAACCCGTTGTCGTTGGGTTGTCACAGGCGATTCAACCGGACGAGTTCCGCACACGCTTGAATGAACAACTTCCTTCGGGAATTCGTGCGGACGCCGTCTTGCTGGAATATGACCGTCGCCGATCTCGAATCGGCAGCGTGTCCTACGAACTGGAGTTGGCGGATTCGGATTGCATCGAATTGCAGGAGAGGATCACGGTTTTCATGAATTCGAATTCCGCGTGGGTCGATCGGGAACCCCGCAAGGGACTCGCCGCCGAACGCCTGGACGTCCGGCCATTTGTGCTGGGGATCCTCCTGCAGAAATCCCGATTGCAGATGACGACGCAGATCGTCAATGGACGACCGATTTCAATCAGAGATTTGATTGGTGCGCTGGGGCTGGACTGGAACCGACTCCGACACCGATTTCACAGAAAAAAAGTTGAGTGGATTTTATGAACGAACAACCCATGTCCAACACGCAGCATTCCTCTTCGGGTTCTTCCCGGCGGAGACGGGGGCGACGACATTCCCCGAAAACCGGACGGAAACCCGAACCGGTCCAACTGGTCGCCGCCAATGTACCGGCGGCCAAAACATCCTCCGGACCTTCGCAGAACACTCCCCCGCCCCCTCGTCAGCCGGCAAGAACGACACCGCCCCCTGTATCGGCAGAACGCACTGCACCCCGACTGCAGGGTTCCCATTCGTCATCAGTTCCGGCCCGGGGTCCCAGCCGGCGTCACACAAAATCGCGGCGAGGAAAACCCGCTCCTGATCAACAAAATCTGGAACCTTCCGAATCGGTCGAACCCGAGACTTCGGAAGCGACCCCCCATCGCGGTCGTAATATGATCGTCAACGTCTCGCGCGGAGATGAGTGTCGAATTGCCGTCCTGAGCGACGGCAAACTTGAGGAATTGTTTTACGAACGCCAGAGCGTCGAGTCCCACGTGTACAACATTTACAAGGGTGTGGTCACGAACGTGGAACCGAGCATACAGGCGGCGTTTATTGATTTTGGGATCGGGCGGAACGGCTTTCTGCACATCTCCGACCTTCAACCACAGTATTTTCCCGGAGACCACCACGAACGCGAAGGAGTCGGCCAAAAAATCTCACGCCGAGACCGACCCCCGATCCAGAAATGTCTCAAACGGGGGGACATCGTCATCGTCCAGGTGACCAAGGAGGGCATCGGGACCAAAGGTCCGACGTTGACCACTTATTTGTCCCTTCCGGGACGTTATCTGGTCATGATGCCGGGCATGAGCCGACTGGGCGTCTCGCGCAAGATCGAGGACGACGAGGGCCGTCAGGACGCACGGGACGCGCTCAAATCGCTTCAGTTGCCGCCGGACATGGGGTTTATTTTGCGAACGGCGGGTCGCGGCCAGACCAAACGGGAACTGCAGCGGGACCTGAACTATATGGAACGATTGTGGAAAATCATCGTGGACGGCATCAAACACACCGATCCGCCGGTCCTGCTGTATCAGGAAACGAATCTGTTGATGAGAACGATGCGCGACGTGCTCACCCCCGACGTGGCACGAATCGTCATTGACGATGCCGAAACGGTACGGCAGGCGCGGGAATTTCTCCATCTCGTCATGCCCCGAAACGTCGATATCGTCGAACACTATACCGACAAAGAGCCGATCTTCCACCGATTCCGCATCGAGGAGGAAATCGAACGGCTCAATTCCAAAAAAGTTCCTCTGCGCTCGGGGGGGTCGCTGGTGATCGAATCGACCGAGGCTCTCGTGGCGATCGACGTCAACAGCGGACGATATCGCACGCCTGACAGCGCCGAGGAAACCGCGTTCAAAATCAACATGGAAGCGGCGGAAGAAATTGCACGGCAGTTGCGATTACGCGATCTGGGCGGGTTGATCATCTGCGACTTCATCGACATGCAGCGTGACGCGCACAAGCGCAAAGTCGAAAAGCAGATCCGCGACGCGCTGAAAAAGCACAAGGAACGGGCCGAAATTTTGCGAATGAGCCTGTTCGGCATCATCGAAATGACGCGTCAACGGCAACGGGCGTCCATGCAGCGCAGTTTGTATTCCGATTGCCCCGCCTGTAAGGGCACCGGATTGATCAAAACCCCCGAAACCATGATGCTCGACGTGATGCGATTGATTCAACTGGCCATTCATCACAACACCGTTCACCGATTGAAGGTGACGGTCTCGCCGGACGTGGGACTTCATCTGCTCAATCGGAAGCGCCGAGCCTTGGCCCAGTTGGAGGAGGAACTCGGCAAGATCGTAGTCATCCAGGTGGATCAGTCGTTAGCCGTCGAAGCCCACCGTTTTGAAGCAGAGGACGTTCGCGGACGACACGTTGTGCTGCCCGAATTCGCCCGGCAGCCCGAACCGCCCGTTCAGGAGCGAACCTGAATGGTGAGTTCAAGTTCGACGGCGGCGTTGAGTGGAAGTTCGCAGACCCCGACTGCGGCGCGAACGTGTTTGCCTTTTTCGCCGAACAGTTCCACCAGAAAATCACTGGCGCCGTTGGCGACTTTGGCCTGATCGGTGAAACCGAGGGCGCTGTTGACGAACACACCCACCCGGACGACCCGCTCAATTCGATCCAGTCCGCCTGCTGACTGAGCAGCAGCCGCCAGAGCGTTCAGCACGGCGACCCTCGCTGCCTGTTGTGCGTTGGGTAGCGGCGTATCCGTCGGAACCTTGCCCTTGCCCGTCAACTCTCCCTTGATCATCGGGAGCTGACCGCTCGTGTGAATCAGATTCCCGATCTGTATCGCCGGAACATACGAACCGACCGGCGGGGTTACTGTGGGAAGTTCCATACCGA
Source organism: uncultured Phycisphaerales bacterium (assembly GCA_903905665.1). Taxonomy (GTDB): domain Bacteria; phylum Planctomycetota; class Phycisphaerae; order UBA1845; family CAIVHJ01; genus CAIVHJ01. The sequence continues at coordinate 5,038 of CAIVHJ010000044.1, read as the reverse complement.
GTTGTTTTAATCGATCATGAACGGACATGGATGAGTCCTTTCCGGTTCCCGCCTCAATCATTCAGGATTGGGTCCACTTTCCGGCGAATCCTCCGGATGGGGTCTCTGCTCTTTCGAAGGCTCCGAAAGCAATGGCCGTTCGATTTCGTTTTCGCGGATCGGGGTGGCATCGAGCAGATGCAGGAGAATCTCCCCGAAGTTGGATTCCTGCTCGACGCGAATGCGTTTCAGACGGACGAGTTCCAATAGAGCCAAAAACAAACCGATGATCTCGCCCTTGCCCCGTCCTTCAAAAATCAATTCAAACCGCAACGAACCCCCTTCACGCGACAGGCGGTCCAATACATCGGCGGCATGCAACGCGATCGGCGTGTCGTCATAGATGACTTCGTGTTTGGTCTCCGTATAACCGATCTGCCGGAGAAGTTTCCCAAATGCACGAAGCAGGTCCCACACCTGGGCTTCTTCCAGGTCCACCTGGGGTTCCTCGTCAGACTGCACCAAAGTCGGCGAACGAGCAAACCGCTGCGCACGCTCCTCGGCCGCCTCTTCGAGCTGGTACGCGGCATCTTTGAACTTCTTGTACTCCAGCAACTGCCGCACCAGCTCCAGCCTCGGATCAAGAAGATCCTCATCGGTTTCTTCCGGGGGGGGCGTGGGCAAAAGCATCCGCGACTTGATTTCCATCAGCGTGGCGGCCATCACCAGAAATTCACCCACCACATTCGGATCAATCTGCTTGAGCAACTCCACGTATTCGAGATATTGCGACGTGATCCGGGAAATCGGAATGTCGTAGATATCGACTTCCTCCCGCTTGATCAGATAAAGCAGCAGGTCCAGCGGACCGTGGTAGGCGTCAAGTTGTACCCGATAATCGTCAGCCATGATGTTGAATACTTCAATCTTCGCGGTTCAGCCACCGCGTCATTCCATCGAAGAACTCGCCGGGATTCCGCAGACTTCCCGGACGGCTCGCATGGTGATTTCCGCTTCACGCCGCGCCTGGGACGCTCCGGCAACCAGCACGGTTTCAACGCGATCAGGGTGCGCCAGCAACTCGGCGCGTCGCTGCCGCATCGGATCAAAAGCCTGTCCGAACAATTCCGCGATCCGTTTTTTTACCTCGCCGTATCCGACGCCGCCGGCACGATACCGTCCCGCCCAGTCCGCAGCCTCGGATTCCGACGCCAGCAATTTCAAAATCGTATAAGCGTTGCACCGGTCCGGGTCCTTGGGCGCCTCGACCGGCGTGGAATCGGTCTTGATGCTCATGATGCGCTTTCTGGCTTCTGACGGGTCCCCGAAAATCTCAATATGGTTGCCGTAACTTTTGCTCATCTTCTGCCCGTCGATCCCCGGAACCACCGGGGCATGTCCCAGTCTGGGTTCCGGTCGAATCAGCACGTTGCATTTGTAGGTATTGTTGAAATATCCCGCCATGTCCTGCGCCATCTCGATATGCTGGACCTGATCCCGGCCCACCGGAACGCAATCGGATCGATAAATCAGAATATCCGCCGCCATCAGCAAAGGATAACAAAACAATCCCATCGACGGCGCGATCCCTTTGGTGGTTTTGTCCTTGAACGAATGAGCGCGGTCCAGCAACCCCTTGCCAGTGACCGTGGCGAGTATCCACGCCAGCTCCGTCACCTCTGGAACGTCCGACTGTCGAAACAGTGTCGCTTTGGCGGGATCCAACCCCGCCGCCAAATAACCGGCGGCCGTTTCGAGCGTCAACCGCCGCAACCGATCGGCGTCCTGAACCGTCGTCAGCGCGTGATAGTTGGCGATAAAATAAAAACATTCATGCTGATACTGCAGCTCAATGTGCTGTTTCATCGCCCCGAAATAATTTCCCAGATGCAGCGTCCCGGATGATTGAATGCCCGAAAGAACTCTCATGGCGTAATTCCTGTCCAAATATCTTGGTTTAGTGTAGTATAGATTCCCGCGAATTCAACCGCATGAAGGGAAACCGTGTGAAATCCATCACGGCAATTGTACTGGACGTGGACGGGGTGCTGACGGACGGACGTCTGTATTATGACGCCTCCGGCGAATGCATCAAAACGTTCCATGCGCACGATGGAGCGGGAATCGTGTCATGGATTCGATCGGGAGGAAAAATCGCCCTCCTGAGCGGTCGGAATACTCCGATCGTGGCTCGCCGGGCCGCCAATCTCGGCATCGAGGACGTCCTGCAAGGGCACGAGGAAAAGGAACCCGCGTTTGAATCGTTGCTGAAACGATGGGGAATCTCCGCTCGACAGGTATGTTACGTGGGGGACGACCTGCCGGATATTCCGGTCATGCGACAGTGCGGCTTTGCGGTGGCGGTGGCCAATGCCCTGCCCGAAGTCAAAGCGGCGGCAAAATACGTCACGAAGTTACCCGGCGGGTCGGGAGCCGTCCGAGAAACCATCGATCTGCTCATGAAGAAAGAAACAGGATGACCCATCCATTTCACCGGCGTGGAAATTCGATTCTGCGAACGCTGCGGCTCGTGATCGTGTCGCTGGCGCTGGTGGGGGTGTTGTTTGTGGCCTTCTTGCTGGGAACAGGCAAAGGCAATCGCAAGACACAATCGACGGAAATTCCAGAAAAATTCCGTAACTTCCTCGCCGGTGCGAACGACAACGCGGCGCCTCCGGCGCCCGGCATCAAAATTGGTGACGTCCCGGTCATTCCCGGTGAACGGGTGGGCCTGACCTGGCTGGACGACTCGCTTCATAAGAAGATGTTTGTGGAGTCCCTGTGGAGTCCTCTGGATAACATCGGCCGACGGTACGCCCTTCAGAATCCGCGAATCCTTTATTACATGAATCAGGGACAGGAAGTGCAGATTCGCGCCGATGAGGGGGAACTGATCTCGCGACCCTCGTCTCAGGAACGGTTCGATCCCGATCAGGGTACATTGAAGGGTCACGTTCTCATCGTCATGGACCAGACGACGGACGACTATCGCCGGAAACATCCTGAAGAAGTCGGCCTCCCCACGCCGCAAAGTCGGCTGGTTCGGATGTGGATGGACGACGTCGCATTTGATCGCAATCTCGGCCGCCTCGAAACGGACGGCCCCGTCCGAGTTCAATCCTCCGAAATGGAACTGGAAGGAACCGGACTGACCGTCCGATGGAACGAATCAACGGGACGCATGACCCACCTGATGCTCAAACAGGGCGACAAACTGGTCTTTTTCGGTGCAGCGAGTCTGGGTATGGATTTGACTGAGGATTCACAGGCGGAATCCCCCCCAAAAAAACCGGATGACACAACCCTCGTGAAGTCCACACCGAAATCTCGTCCTGCAGCTTCCTCACCGACCCCTCCCCCTGTTCCGTTGGGAGAGGATGTGCTCGTGATTGACGTGGGCGAGCCGCACTCACCGGAATCCACGAAAGTGAATACCTATGAAGTAAATTTTGCAAGTGCGGTCGAGGCGACACAATACCGCGGTACCCGATTGCAGGGGCGACTGCTGGCAGACCAGTTGTGGTTGTTACGAGACATCGCATCGAACGCTTCTCAGGCTGGCCCTGCACCGGCTTCTGCGGCGGTCAATGATCATCCCGATACCCCGGAATCGGCGGAGGCCCGGAAACCTGCCGATGCGATTTCACCAAGGGTTGACGTGCAGTGGGTCGGCCCGCTGGAAATTCGCGCGATCGACGAACCTTCAAAAATGACGGACGGTCAGCACCTGCGCCAAAAACTGATCGCCGAAGGCAACCCCGTGCGACTGGAAAGTTATGATGCCGAGGGCAATCTCAACCGCCAGGCCGACGGAACAAAATTCGTTCACGATCCGGGAACCCGACTCACGGAACTGTATGGCGCCGGCGACGGCGGTATACCGGCGAACATTCACGACGCTTCCGACAGCGTTTTGCAGGCGAGCGACTCGATCCACATGGACCGGGAGAAAGGTCTCGCTCAACTTCGCGGCGACGTGCTCGTCAAGCGCGAGGATTTCACGCTCCGCGGCGGGAGTGTGGATGCCGCCTTCGACAAACCCAAAACGGGAACGAAGATGAAGATGAAGGATTTGATCAGGAAACTGGCTGCTGATCATGACGTCTTTCTTCAGCGAGAAAACGAAAGCATCGCCTGCCAAAAACTGAATGTCCGGTTTGCACGCGACGAAACTGCCGGCCGAAACGTCCCCCAGTCCTTTCATGCCGAAGATGACGTAACCATCGTGCAGCGAACGCGAAAAATCACCACTCCCAAAGTGCTCGATGCCGTCTTCGGAAAAATTCCCACCGACGCCGAAGGCCGACCGACGCGGCGATCACCCAACCTCGCCAAACTCGAAGCCGACGGCGGCGTCACCATCGTGGACCCTCACCCGCAACGCAACTGGGACATCGCCGGGCAGCGATTGCAGTGCGTGTTTGACGATGACCAGCTCATCACGTTCGGCCATATTGAAGGCATGCCCGGCCAACAGGCGAAGGTTCAACTCGGAGATTTTGGCGTCGAAGGCGGCAATGTAACGTTCGACGATTCACGAAAATGGATGTTTGTCCCTGGTCCCGGTCGCGCCCGAATCGCCGCCACGCAGGACCTGAGCGGTCAAAAAAATCGCGAACCCATCCCGATTGAAATCGAATGGCAAAACGAAATGACGCTCAAGGGCGACGAAAACTGGGCGACCTTTTCGGGCAAAGCACTCGCCACCAGCGGCACGAACCGATTGTGGGGCAATCAGATCAGGATCACGTTTGCCGACGACCAGCCGCCGGAGGTCGTCGCCTCGACCAGTGCCGATCCGTGGGGAATGTGGTTTCTGCGGCCGCACCGGACCGAAGTACAACGAATCGACCGCTGGCTGACTCCGTCCCAAAAAGAACAGGATCCCTACCGCCGGCGCTTCGCAAAAAAACCGAAATACGTTTTGGCCGACGGTGACGCCCAACTGGAATCCAAAGAAATCGAATTATCTGTAGTCAAATGCGAAGAGGCAGAAAAAGCAGGCAAAACGAAAGGAAAAAATAAACCCGATCAATTTTTGTCGAGAATTAGTAAACTA
>CAIVHJ010000043.1 GCA_903905665.1 uncultured Phycisphaerales bacterium | reverse complement strand
AGATTCATGTAAAGTAACAGACATTTCCACCCTCAGCAAGTGCTGGTGACACACGCGGTCGGGTCCCTCCGACAGTTTCCAAAACCATCCGGATTCGATATAATACTTAAATTGGATGATCTTGGAATTCGGGAAAAATGGAAGTTTGGAGAAATTAAGCGTGACCGATCAGAATGAGCCCGAGTCTCCCCCTACGTTGTCGTTGCATGATCGCGTGGCGGAGGTTATCGAATGGATTCGTCCCGCGCTTCAGAACGACGGGGGGGATATCGAATTGGTGGGAGTTGATCCTCTAGGCGTCGTCTCGGTTCGGATTCACGGCGCCTGTGTCGGATGCCCCGCACGAGGGATGACATTGACATTTGGTGTTGAACGTACGTTGCGGGAACGTATCCCCGAAGTTACCCAAGTACTCTGCGTATCGTGACCCAATGAGAAGCCGGTATGCGGGGATTTCTGTGCCTGAACTCTTCCTGACGCCGCTCTGGACCGGTTCACTTCGATCACGGGGAGCATGAGACCGGCGGACGAGCGAATCGAAGCAGTGCGGCTGACTCGGAATTTTGATGGGTGATGAAAGCAATATCAACCGAATGAATACACCAACTGCTCAGTCCATGCGTGTCCTGATGGTGCAGTTCCCGGGGAATCCTGTCTGTCTGGATGACCGCGCCTTGTTGGAACTCAACCCGGAGACCGTGACTGCTGTGGACTCGCTGCCGCAGGCTCTTCAATTGATGAAGGACCAGCACTTTGATTACATTTTGTGTGATGTCTCGAATCTTTCTCGACTCGATGAAGCAATCCAGACCCCCAAAGCCTCCACCATTCTTTCTGCGATCGGACAAAGCGTCTGTGTTATCGACCGCGACGGCCGCATCACCTGGTCCAATCAGGAATTCTCAAATCTCTCCGACGAAATTCACGCCAAAATCTCCGATTGCGTTCGCGAAGCATTCGAACTCATCCACCAGCGGCCCGCTGATGCCGAAATCCCACAACAACCCCACCGCGTCAGCCTGAGCACCTCCGGTGATCGCTATTACGACCTGATCGTTGCACCGGTGGTTCAGGTCGATCATCAGGTTCACGAAATCGCGGTGATTCTCGCGGATGTCACGTCGGCTCGGCGCCTCCAGCGCCGGATCAACACGGTCGATCGCGCCGGTCGCGAACTCGTCCGGCTCGACGCTCAGCAACTCGCCAAACTCGATTTTTCCGAACGACTCCGAATGCTCGAAGACAAAATCGTGGATTACATTCAGGGGCTGATGCATTTCAACAACTTTGGGATCTGGATTCTCGATTCCCGTACACGAAAACTCGAAACCCTGATCAATTACAAACTTCCCGACCACGTCATCGATCTCGATCTTTACGCCGCCACCGAGGGGCACGGTATTTGCGGTTACGTCGCGGCTACGGGCCGGAGTTACGTCTGCCCCGACGTATTACGCGACCCGCGATACCTTCCCGGACTTCGCAACGCTCGTTCTTCTTTGACCGTTCCTTTGTGGTTGCACGATCAGGTTCGCGGGGTTCTCAACGTCGAAAGCGCCGAACCCAACACCTTCACCGAAGACGATCGCCAGTTCGCCGAAATTTTCGGCCGATACATCGCCGTCGCGCTCAATACCTTTGACCTGCTGGCCACTGAACGCGTCACGGCGACCGGCGCCACGGCCAGCAACGTCGAATCGGAAATTTCCGCTCCGCTCAACGACATTATCACCGATGCTACCACCCTCATGGAGGACTACATCGGTCACGACAGTCTTCTGCGGCGACTCAGGTCCATTATGGATAATGTCGCCAAAGTCAAATCTGCGGTTCGAGGGGTGACGGAAACCACGTCGGGTTTGCTCGCTTCGGCACGGGGTACTCGCACCGTCGATCCGATCATGGCCGGGAAAAAAGTGCTGGTCGCCGATGATGAAGAAGCCATTCGCATCACGATCAGCGAGGTTCTCTCCAATTACGGCTGCGACGTGGAGACTGCTCGTGACGGCGCCGAAGCCATCTCCATGATTAATGATCGCTTCTACGATGTTATTCTCAGCGATATCCGCATGCCCGGTTTCAGCGGCTATGAAGTTTTTTCCGCCGCACGCGACCGAAGTTTGAAATGCGCCGTCATCCTCATGACCGGTTTCGGTTACGATCCGAACCATTCCATCATCCGCGCCCGACGCGAAGGTCTCTCCGCCGTCCTCTTCAAACCCTTCAAAGTGGACCAACTCATGGACGAACTCCGCCAAGCCGTCCAATCCGTCTCCGCGTGACGCTGTTATTCGCAAATTTCCGCCGTTAACTTCATATTTGTTGGTCTTTGAATTTGCTCTGTAGAAATCCTTTTCCTGACTGTAGGGGCACGGCAGTGCCGT
>CAIVHJ010000042.1 GCA_903905665.1 uncultured Phycisphaerales bacterium | reverse complement strand
GAGGGCTCAATGGCTTACCGGCATGGGTCAGAACGCTGTCACGAGTCCGACGCTGGGTAGGGGCAAAATTGGTCCTCTATCACGTCCGACTACAATTGCGAAAGGCTGTGAGTTAAATCAATGACGAGAAATCTTGCTCCCTAAAAGGGAGGGGGGTATTGGGATGGTTTCTAAAGGAAGAACCATCCCGAAGAAGACTCTGGCTGGGCAGGGGGCGGGCCGTCTCGCAGGTCCTCAAGCAGCGTCATCAGCTCAAGGCTGTTCGACAGAAACACCGGTTGGCACAAATCGGTGCCCACTGATAAATCGTCCCATGTAAAAAGGTCCTGACCGCAAACGGTCACGTTGCCGGACCCGCAGAAATCAGATGCCTCCCGCGAAATTTCGATCTGCTTGAACTTCGACTCGACGTCTTTTACTTCAACGTCTTCCAGAACGCGCGTCTGGAGATCGCCGGCAATCAGGCATTCACCGATTTCAGTCTGAGCGAGACAAGTGACGTCCTGAATCGTGGCGGCAACAAGAACTGTGTAATTAAAAACCATTCCCTCGTTGCCGGGAACCAATTCCACGCTGTAGAAATCACCCGGTGCGAAGCAGTTGGGGATTTCGATCGTGCGAGTGAAAGTAAAGCGAGCAAATCCGGAGACATCGAGCGACTGGTCGCCGCCGGACGAACCACACCCGCCGGACACAACAATCCCGACGCCGATCAGGCCGATCAAAAACCTATGTAACATACAAGTTGCTCCTTGTTTGTAGTTTTGGAAACTCAGGCGGAATGGGCGCCTCCACCGCGAGGAGTGCCTTTAATCATTTTCGTCAGATCGGATTGGATTTCTTGAGCACACTCCGACGTGCGGGGACTCTTATCAAACATCCTGCGATGGCGTATCATCAACGGCATGAATTCCACCGGAATCATCCTGTTCGGGGGCACTTTTGACCCGATTCACTTCGGGCATTTGATCGTCGGCCGGAGCGTGCGCGAGCAAGCCGGGGCATCCTCGGTGGTTTTCATTCCGTCCGCCCGCCCCCCGCACAAGACGGGACTTTCCATTACCGCGGTGACTCATCGTCTCGAAATGGTTCGGCTGGCCATCGAGGGTGAAGACGGATTTGCTATGGACGACCTCGAAACGCGTCGGGCGGGTCCGAGTTACACGCTGGAGACGGTTCGGGCGTATCGGGCGAAACTGGGAAGCGAAATCCGTTTGTTTTGGTTGATCGGGGCGGATTCGTTGCCGGAGTTGGTCACGTGGTACCACGCCTCGGAACTGCTCGACGAATGCGAGATCATCACTGCCTGTCGCCCCGGATTCGACGAACTGAACTGGGAACCGGTTCAGGCTGTTTTTTCCAAATCACAGATCGCGCGGTTGGCATCGGGAGTTTTGTCCACACCCAGAATCGACATTTCGTCAACGGATATCCGCCAGCGCGTTGCAGAAGGAAAATCCATCCAATATCTGGTGCCGGATACCGTTCGGGAATACATAGAAACCGACCGATTATATCGTAATTCGTGATCTGATATTCCGTGGGGGGGGCGGGGTTTCGCGGCGGATGGCCTATTTCTTTTCTGGGTAATCTGTTACAAGCAAAACGCAGTGCTTTGTTTTTACTGTCGTATCCGGCGCCAATTCTAATTTTGCCTTGGTTTTATAAGTGCGGGGGGGTGAAATTTGGGCTATATTTTGGACAAGCAAACCGGATGAAAGGATAAATCTGTGGCGACGGGGCCGTTGACATTGTTGATTGTGGGTTTGCTGGTCGTCGGTTCGCTGGTGGCGATGACGATGTTGGCGAGGTCGGCATCGGGAAGCCGATCGCCCAGTGAAGGACGAGACCGAACGTGCGCGCGGTGCCGTCATCGCAATCTGTCCCATGCCCGATTTTGCGCGCACTGCGGGCAACCATTGAAATAACGATGACGCGGATATGGAATCCGCGAAAATTGAATCCCTAATGAGGAATTAGAAAATGAACACGCCCATTCGAGATCGAATTAGAGACCCGGAATCGCCCATCCCCATCCGAGGGTCGAACGTTTCACTGCTGGTCGGACTAGGGTTGATGCTGGCGGTTGGGGTGGGGTTTTGGTACTGGTTTGTCGAGCGCGTGGAGGTCAACCCCAACGAAATCCTTGTGCTGGTGAACAAAACCGGAAAATCTGTTCCGCCGGAACTCAGACACGAATACGGCGATCAGGTCGTGCTTTATCCGGCGCTGGTGTCGGCCATCAAGTCGGCCGCGGGAGAATCCGAAGACGAAATCCGCCACGGCTACAAAGGCATCCAGTTTGAAATCCGTTCCGAGGGACGGTATTTCCTTAATCCCTTGTTCTATAAACGACTCGTCATTCCCACCACCAACATCAAACAGGGCGAGATGGGCGTGTTGGTTCGCAAATACGGGCAGCCGTTGCCGTTTCCAAAAACCGTCGCCACCGACGAGAATGAGCGCGGACCGGTGGCGGAAATCTTGCGCCCCGGGAGGCACAACATCAACCTGCTGGCCTATGACGTGCAGAAATTTCCCGCGATTCAGATTCCGGAAGGTCACGTGGGGGTGGTCACACTGCTGAGCGGGACCGATCCCGCCGTGCCCAATAGTTATACCGTCGAGACCGGCGCCAAGGGCGTGCAGAAAGAAACACTCAAACCCGGATTGGAGTATTACAATCCTTATCTCAAGCGGATCGACATCGTCGATCTGCGAAATCAGAAGCGCGACCTGATCGGTGAGGATGCCATTCATTTCCCGTCCAACGACAGTTTCACGATCACGATCGAAGGCACGATTGAGTGGGCGATTGATCCCGACCGAGTGGCGCGCGTCATGATCACTTTCGGCGATCAGGAAGACATCTTGCAGAAAGTGGTTCTTCCCAACGTGCGAAGCATCGCGAGGATCGAAGGGTCGAAATTGCTCGCCCGCGAATTTATCAGCGGCAAGACGCGAACGGCGTTTCAGGATCGCCTTCTGTCGCAGCTCCGCAACGAGTGCTGGCAGGAGGGGATTATTATTCACTCGGCGCTGGTCCGCGACATTCTGCCGCCGGCGGAAATCGCCAACCTGATCAGTCTGCGTGAAAAGGCCGATCAGGAAATCCAGCGCTACACAAACCAGATGGAGGAAGCTAAGTCCGAAGCCAAGCTTGTCGAGCAGCAGGAAATGCAGGAGCAGAACAAGGCGCAGGGGGACGCGAGGCGGGAAGTGGTGACGGTGACCAAAGACGCCGAAAAAGAAAAGAACATCGCGGTCACTCAGTCCAGGAGAAATTTTGAAGTGGCCAAGCTGAATCTTGAGGCTGCCGAAAAAGAAGCGGCGGCCATCCGCTCGAAGGGTCAGGCGGAAGCCAACGTTGTCCTGTTTAATTTCATCGCGCGTGCGGAACCGCTCAAGGCGGCCGTCGATGCGTTTGGGGACGGACAAACCTACGCCCAGATGTTCTTTCTCGAAAAAACCGCTCCGGCCATCCAGTCGATTCTGTCCAACACGGAAGGACCGTTCGCGGAGATTTTCAAGCAGTTTCAGGAGTTCAAGCACGCTCCGACTTCCAAGGGAGGTTCACAATGACACGTAAGATACTACTGATCGGAATTCCACTGGCATTGTTTGCCTGCGTCACGTGTTTCGGTATTATCTGGACGACGTGCAGAATTTATGTTCCGGAGGACAAGTGCGCCGTATTGGTCCGCAAAATGGGAGGCGATCCTCTGCCGGCGGGTCAGATGGTAGCGACCGACACTCATCATCTGGGCATTCAGGAGGAGGTGCTGGGGCCGGGGCGATATTTCCGAAATCCGATTCTTTGGGACTGGGAGATTCATCCGCTTACGGTGATTCCCTCCGGCAATCCCGGAACGTGGGAATGGCCCTATACGCTGGGACGGGAATCCTCCACGCCCCGGCCGACCGGTCAGATTGAATTCAAAGGGGAATTTCCGAAAATCGGCGTGGTGACGCGAAAAGTCGGAAAAGACGCTCCTCCGGGACAACTGCTCGTCAAGCGGGACTCCGGAACGAAGGGAATCTGGGAGGAAGTACTGACCCCCGGAACCTACAAGATGAATCCATACGTTTATGAGATTGAGTTGCATCCCGCGATCGTCATCCCGGCAGGATTTGTGGGGGTGGTGACCAATTTGTTCGGCGCCGCAGCGACCACAGATACCCAACCGCAACAACCCGAATTAACACTGCCCGCCGCCGCAATGATTCCCGTTACTGAACCCGGCGATTGGGCAGCCATTACGTCGCAGGCGGGT
>CAIVHJ010000041.1 GCA_903905665.1 uncultured Phycisphaerales bacterium | reverse complement strand
TCTGTATGGAAGGGCCATCGCTCAACGGATAAAAGGTACTCTGGGGATAACAGGCTGATCGCTCCCGAGCGTTCACAGCGGCGGAGCGGTTTGGCACCTCGATGTCGGCTCATCACATCCTGGGGCTGAAGGCGGTCCCAAGGGTTCGGCTGTTCGCCGATTAAAGTGGTACGCGAGCTGGGTTCAGACCGGCGTGAGCCAGGTCGGTCCCTATCTGCCGTGGGCGTACGAAGCTTGAGAGGATATCACTCTAGTACGAGAGGATTGTGTGGTACGTGCCTCTGATGTACCGACTGTCCCGCACGGGGCATCGCCGGGTAGTCACGCACGGATCGGATAAACGCTGAAAGCATCTAAGTGTGAAACCATCCTCAAGAATAGGCTTCGAGGCTGCCGCAAGGTGGCCGAAGGCCGCAGCTAGACTAGCTGTTCGATAGGCGGGAGGTGTAAGGACCGAGAGGTCTTAAGCTGACCCGTACTAATGGCCGAATGCTTGATCATATTAATGAGACGCTGACGTCTCATTGTTTCACCCGCTTGAAACACTCATGTTTCTCGTGTGATTACTTCGATTCTGTTTTTTGGTTTCCCCTTATTCGATTATCTTGAATTGAAACCCCGTCCGGTTTCCGGGCGGGGTTTTTCTTGCGCTTCTCCGAATTGATTGATAAACCGTAACCCGTTTTACAATAGCGAGTTATGTTTTTCCATGTCATCTTCAGGATACAAGAGCAATAGGGTTTACAGAGAGTTTTGATCTGCAGTTGAAACACAAAACGGATTGTAATACAATGTATTATTTGCGATAGGATCGTGCTTTGTTTCAGGAAGGATACGTTCTATGAAGAACTCCGGCATCAAGTGGATGGTATGTGGCATGGTGTGTCTGGCGTCGAGCGCTTACGCGGGCGAACCTGTCCCACAAAACTCGGAACCCTCGCAGAAGCAGATCAAGGTTTTGTGCAGCACGTTTCCGGTCTATCTGTTCACGAAAAACATCGTAGCCGGCAGCGACACGATGCAGGTGGGACTGATGTTGCCGGCGGCACTTGGGTGTCCTCACGATTACATGGTGACGCCTCAGGACCTGCAGAGACTCACCGAGGCTCAGGTATTGATTATCAATGGATTGGGCATGGAAAGTTTTCTCGAAAAGTCGCTCCGCAAAGCCGATTCCCATCTCATCGTGATTGATTCATCACAGGGGATCACGGACCTCATTCAGCTCGGTGAAGACGCTGAGGACTCCGATTCCATCGACTCACACGAACATCATCACACCGGTGTCAACCCACACTTGTTCGCCAGTCCTCGCCTTGCCGCGCAGATCACTCAGAACATCGCCGCCGAAATTTCAAAAATTGATCCGGCCCATCAGGACCTGTATCAAAAAAATGCCAAGCAATATGCCGAAAAGCTTAACCGCCTCGCCGAGGAATTCCAATCGGCCGCGAGGAGTTTTCGATCCGTCAAGATCGTGACCGAACATGCCGTGTTTGATTATCTGGCGCGTGATTGCGGTCTTGAGGTGGCGGCGATCGTCGAGGAATCTCCGGGCCAGGAACCCGCCGCCGATCAGATGCTTCAACTCGTCAGGATCATCAGGGAAAGCAAGGCTGCCGCCCTGTTCACCGAACCGCAATATCCGGCGAAAATAGGACAGACCTTAGCCCGGGAGACGGGAATTCCGGTCGCGGTACTGGACCCCGTCGCCGGGGGCCCCGATAATGCACCGGCAGACTATTACGAAATCGTCATGCGACACAATCTGGAAACCCTGAAGAAAACACTGGCCCGCTGAGGATTCATGATCATGACCACCATTCAACCCTCTGCCGTCGTGTTCGATAACGTATCGGTCACGCGAGAGGGCGTCCGCATTCTGGAATCCGTCACTGCCTCGGTGCCTCACGGCAGCGCCACCGCCATCATCGGCCCCAACGGCGCCGGAAAAACGACTTTGCTGCTGACCCTGCTCGATCAGATCGAATTTAAGGGACGCATCACGGTGCATGGAACCAACGGACACTCCGACGTCAGGATCGGATACGTCCCGCAACGTCTGGATTTTGATCGGGGAATGCCCATTACGGCGATGGATTTAATGGTGATGGGCCATCAGCGACTTCCGTTGTGGCTGGGCACCCGCCGAATCCGACGACATCAGGCCATGGACATGCTCCAGGCGGTTCGAGCCGAACATCTGGCTTCGCGACGACTGGGTTCTTTGTCGGGTGGAGAACTGCAACGGGTGTTGCTCGCGCTGGCGATTCAGCAGGAACCCGACATTTTGATTTTGGACGAACCGGCTTCGGGAATTGATATCGGCGGCGAACATCTGCTCTGCGAATTGCTGGAATCGCTCCGGCGCGAGCGAAACTTCACCCAGATCATGGTGACGCACGATCTGTCGCTGGTCACCGCGCATTCCACGCACGTCATCTGCCTGAATCGACGGGTCCTCGGACAGGGGCCGACCCATACCACGCTGTCGGCGGAGGTGCTGGCTGCTACGTTCGGAATCCATCTGGGATTAGCCAACATCCATGCGGTGACGCACGACGGCGTTGTGGAAATTTGTTCACAGGATCATCATCATGACGGACCTCACGTTTCTTTATGACGCGGTGGCTCGAATCCTGCCGTTTGAATGTATGCAGGCCCGATTCATGCAACAGGCGCTCGTGGGCCTGGTGCTGTTGGCTCCGATGTGTGCCGCCATGGGCGTCCAGGTGGTCAACTTTCGCATGGCGTTTTTTTCCGACGCCATCAGTCATTCCGCCTTCGCCGGTGTCGCACTCGGCTTGATCCTTGCCGTGGATACCCGACTGACGATGGTGGCATTGGGAGTGCTGATCGGACTGGGCATCACCATCGTGGGCCGGCGCACCACCCTGTCGATGGACACCGTCATCGGTGTGTTTTTTTCCACCGTCATTGCGTTTGGTTTGGCGGTCGTCAGCCGGCAACACAACGTCGCGCGAGACCTTCAGCGTTTTTTGTACGGAGACATTCTCACCATCGACGATGCAGAGATTCTCTGGTTGGCGGGATTGTTCGTTGTCTTGATGTTTTTTCAGATCATAGGCTACAACCGTTTGCTGTACGTCGGTTTGAATCCGGCGCTCGCGTCCGCCCATCGGGTTCATATCCGGGCCTATCAATACACCTTCGCAACTCTGCTTTCGATCGTCGTGATTTTTTCAGTCTGGGCGGTCGGCGTGTTGCTCGTGACCGCCCTGCTCATCGTACCGGCTGCAACCGCCCGTAATCTCGCGCGCTCGGCGGCGGGGATGTTATGGTGGGCGTTGCTGGTCAGCGTTGTTTCGGCGGTGGCGGGACTTGTGATCTCCGCTCAATCGTGGGCTCACACCGCCACAGGCGCGACGATCATCTTGTGTTCCGCAGTTTGGTTTGCGATCAGTGCCTTCGCCAAACGCGCACGGTGATCGGTGCACGCCTCGTCTCGTGTTTTCCGCGTTTATTGTACCTGCACAAACTTATCCGCCTTGGTCGCACAGATCGGACAGGCCACCGGAGCCTGACCCAACTCGATGTGACCACAGACGGGGCACAGATATATCTTCGATTCGCTCAGGTCTTTTCCCTGCTTCACCACTTCGAGCGCCATCTTGTAAAGCCGGGCGTGAACCGCTTCTGCTTTCACGGCGTATCCAAACATGCGCTTGGCGACGTGCTTCTCGACTTCCGCCTGCTTCAGCATCGGCGGATACATCTCGGTGAACTCATGCGTCTCGCCCTCGATTGCCGATTGAAGATTCTCGGCGGTGGAACGCACGCCCCCCATCGCCTCAAAATGTCCCATCGCGTGAATCGTCTCGGCTTGCGCCGCCGTGCGAAACAACTTCGCCACGTTCGCAAATCCGTCCTTCTCCGCACGCGAGGCAAACGCTACGTACTTCCGATTTGCCTGACTCTCACCCGCAAACGCCTCTTGTAAATTCTCCTGCGTTGTTGACATACACGCCTCCTGATTCCATTTCAGATTAAAAAACCCGATCGATGAAATATGTGAAACGTCAGAAAAACCACTGTATAAGAAAGAAGAACCCCCTGCATCAGCAGGGGGTTCTGATGAAAGACGCATTTTCAGCCGGATCGATACATGACAAATGCAGAGGGTATTACTTGCCTTTGCCTTCTTCTTTGGGTTGATCTGTTTTGTTCGCGATCAGTTTGGCGACGTTGTCTTTTTCAAAGCCTTCACCCGAAACGGCTTTGGCATAGGCGACTTTGTCCTTGACTTCGGTCAGTTCGATTTCGCCGATTTTGGTTTCTTCACCTTCGTCGAGCACCTCGCCGGTTTTTTCGTCCACCAGCGGTTCGCCGAGTTTGAAGACCTCGAACTTCATCCCGTCCTTAAGACCATCGCGCGTTCCGCCCAGAATGATGATCTTGCCTTCTTTGACCGCCTGAACTTTGGTTTTCCAGCCCTGGGCTTCGGATTGCTCATTAATTTGTCCGAGCGCCTTGACAATCAGATCACGAACGACCGCACCCGTGGTATCACCACCGCTCTTTTGCCCGCCGACGCTTACCCCGCCGATTCCCACACCGGCGTTGACTGCCCCCTTCTTCTGTTTGGCGCTCACCGTTACCGTCTTCATAATCAGGCTTGTTGTGGCGTCGTAGATTCGCATATCCATGGTGAGGAGGTATTCCGTTTCTCCGCCGCCGACGCTAATCCCGCCGATTCCGACCCCGCCTCCCTGGCTGCCCTTTTCCTCTGCGTCGGTGATAACGGCTTTGATCAATAACTGCGCGCCCTCGATGTCGCCGGTCTTGGCGCCGGAACCTTTGCGAGTACGACCCGCCGTAGCCATGTCCTGCTCTTTGAGAATACCTTCAAGGTTTTCACGCTCCACGACCCGATACTTGCCGCTGTTGTTCAATTCTGAAATCAACTGGGCGGTGAGGGCTTCACCGGACAACCCTCCGATCGTGGCGGCGGCTTGCCATTGAATCGGAGCGACGGCGATACTCTTTTTCACCTGCGCCGAAGCCCAACCGGTGCACAAAAAACTAATAGTCCCCGCCAAAACCAACACGCGACTCGTTCTTGTCATGAATGAACCTCCTGTTGAAAGTGAACTAAATTGATCCTAAAGCGAATCAGCAAACTATCGGTGATCTCCGTTCCTGTCAAGCGGGTGACGAGCGGCTTGTGCAACCTCTTGCTGCGCACGATCTTTTTTGAAGCCATCCCGATCAAGTCATGATGGGCCGGTCGTGAGACTGGTGGAGAAGCAGAATCAGGAAAAAAATCCCGCCCAGCACACTGGTCACCACCCCGACGGGAAGTTGCGAATAGTTTTCGGGACTGGTCCACGCCAACAAATTTCGCGCCAAACAATCGCAAATCGGAAGCAGACTCATCCCGAAAAGCAAACAGGCGGGGATCAGGTGGCGGTGCGCGGGCCCGATCAGGGTCCGCATAGTATGGGGAACGAGCAACCCGACGAACGCAATCGGTCCGCAAACCGAAACCACACACGCCGTCATAAAAGAAGCGACAAAATACGCCGCCGCGCGAGTTCGAGCGACGGAAACGCCCCGACTGGCGGCCAGGGTCTCACCCATCATGAGCAAATCGAGATCACGGTGAAGAAAAATGACGACGACCAATCCGAGCAGTAGCACCAAACCAACGGCCGCCGTCGCCATTTGTTTGGCCGGACCCGTGGCTTCCACGCTTCCGATCAACCAGATCAAAACCTGCTTCGATTCGTACTCACGAATCCAGTAATAAACCAGAATGATCCCGGCGCCGCAGATGAAATTCATGCTCACACCCGCCAGCAGCAATGTGGACAGGGCGGATTCACGTCGCCATCGCGAAATGGAATATACGATTCCCACGACGACCAGTGCGCCGCAAAAGGCGATGGCGCTTTGGCTCAGACCCATCACAAAAAAACTTGCCGACGGTGACAGGTTCCATTCAGACACCAATCCGGCGCCGGTCCACCCGAAAGCGAGCGAAAGAACCACCGCAAGACTCGCACCGCTCGTCACGCCCAGCGTGAACGGTTCCGCCAGCGGATTGCGAAACAGCGCCTGAAAAATCACTCCCGCCAGTGACAATCCCGCCCCTGCCAACATCGCCAGCAACAATCGGGGAATCCGAATCGAACCCATCACCCGGTCGAGCGTTTCGGGTTCCAGTTTTCCCGATCCGATCCGAGGGGTGATTGCGACCGTGAGAATCAGCAAAATCGCCAAACTCAGGTAAAGCAGCGTTCGGGATAAACGACCGGTCAATTTCATATCAACTCTGCCAACATGGGAACACACAGACACGCCCGTCGGGTGCCGTTAGATGCTCGAACTCGGCGTCAAATGTCGCCCGCAAATAATCGGGGTGCAAAAAATCTCCGATGGATTCGTCAAAAACCAGACGACCCGATCGCAGCGCCAAAACCCGTGCCTCCAGCGCCACGGCGATGTTCAGATCGTGGCAAATGAGAACAAGGGTTTTGCCCTGCCGGTGCAATTGTCGAAACGACTCGACGAGTTCCTGCTGATGTTTCGGGTCCAGAGCCGTGGTGGGTTCGTCGAGGAACACAATCGGACTTTGTTGGGTCATCGCCGCCGCCAGCAGAACTTTTTGGCGCTCCCCGGCGGAAAGCGTCTGAACGATTCGATTCCGCAGATCGGTCAGTCCGCCAACGCGGAGCGCCTCTTCCACAATCCGGTGGTCCTCCGGTGTATACCAGGCCACGGGGCCCCGATGGGCGTATCGACCGCTTTTGACCATGTCTTCGACGGTAAAACCGCTAAAACCGTCGTAGGATTGTGGAACGTATGCGATCATCTGAGCCAGTTGTCGTCGGCGAAAACGCGGAATCGCTTGGCCGTCAAGACACACCTGCCCTCGTCGCCACGGAAGAAGTCCCAGCATCGCCAGCATCAGCGTAGTTTTTCCGGTTCCGTTCGGACCGACGATGGCGACGCACTCTCCACTGTCGATCGAAAATCCGACGTCCTCCAAAATAACGCGCCGTCCCCGGACGACCGAGAGATTCGTTACCGTGATTCGAGCGGTTTGGACTGATCGAACCATACGCTTGTGCCTCGACGACTTTCTTCCGCTTCACGATCCCATCTTCATGTGTTTTACCGATCGTCATTCTCAAACTGAATCGGGCATCACATCATGCGTACCAGATTTCTTTGAGTTCGGTAGCATGGGCATCTTCAGAAAAAGAATCCTGGTGACCGCGTTGCAGCAGATGATAACCTTGCGCTGCGATCATAGCGGCATTATCGGTGCAGAAAGCGAGATTCGCCAGATGAAGGTGAAGCCCACGATGGTCACAGGCGGATTGTAACTCTTTTCTTAACAAAGAATTAGCAACCACCCCGCCACCAGCGACCACGGTTTTGGCGCCAGTTTTTACGACTGCCGACAGGGTCTTAGTGACCAGAACATCAACGACGGCTTGCTGGAAGCTGGCGGCGATG
>CAIVHJ010000040.1 GCA_903905665.1 uncultured Phycisphaerales bacterium | reverse complement strand
GTATCTTCTCAAGATTCTTCAAACCCTTTCACGTCACGGCGTACTCAAGAGTACACGCGGAAGATCCGGTGGCTTCATCCTCGCTCGACATCCACGCCACATCTCCCTTCATGATATCCTCAGTACGATAGAATCTTCCACCAATATCTCGGCACTACTCGATCAGATTACGCACGATCACCCGAAATTGAAAAATTACATCTGCCGTCTTCACGAACAGAGCGCCGCATTCATCAGAAACAATCTGGAAAGAATCTCGCTCCAGGACCTGCTTGAACTGGCGTCTCCCACGACAAACGGATCCAATTGAATTTCGTTTTCTCATTCATGATGCATCAAGAACGAGTTGGCGTTTTTGGGGCGAACGAAGACTATTGATGATCTCCCGAATCTGCAAAAAATCATTGAGCGATAAAGTATCCACAGCCAAATCAATTCGCCTTTTGAAAACAATCGTTTTATCGAGATGATCCACCTGCTGAAAAACCATGCCCCACGGCGCCCGCAGGTTTGCGTGAACCACAGTCGAAGGCGTCGGCGATTTTCGCCCGCCCTCTATAGACCATGTTAAATCGACGACTTCGTGAATTCGTCCTCCGATCCACACTGGTGTTCGACGATAGGATGACGCCAACGGCATCGGGTAAGTTTGGAGAAATGCCGGACCATCACCGAGACCGATCAGGAGGCTTCCAGATAACGATGGGACTGCTTCGACCGACTGAACCGTCAAATCCACACTGACTCGCTGATCGTTAAGCGTGCTCAACGATAGTTGCTTCACTTCCAAACCGGGTAATACCCGATTGACCATTTGTTGGACGGTAGTCTTTTGTTGATCTGCCTTAGCCAATTGATTCGGATCACAGAACCCTCCCGTGAACTCAAGATGAAGCTCTCCCGATATCTTCCCGTCGGAAAGGACCGTCAACCGGCCTGACAAATCGAACCCGCTGGGTGTGACTTCTCCCTGACGATACACGCGAATCACATCCACTGGTTTCGATTCTCCAGCCCCGAGCAGCACATGCTCCCCCCACGAGCCGGGGTTAGAAAGGATGCCCAATTGCGGATGGACAATCAATCGGCGGGATTGAGACAGTTCAGACGAAGAAACCCCGGCCATATCCGATCCCTGCTCGGCATCGTTTCCCGCACCAGTCACATCAACGACAACAACGGCTCCTGCCCATTCCGCGTCTGTGGGGGCATACTGATCATCCCATGAATCTCCATTGACGGCATAATACACTCTGGATCGCAACCCCAAACACTGCAACATCTGCTGCAGCAACGCCGCGGATTCCACGGAGTTTCCATAGTTCGAATTAAAAACCTGCTCGATGTCTCTGCACCGATACGAGCGCATTACCGATGGAGAAGCAATGAAGTTAAACGAAGCCTGCATCTTCTTGACGACTCGCTGAATGCGTTCGTTGGAATTGGATTCTCCTTCCACGAGGGCATCGACAAAGTGTTGAATGACCGGGGCGGTTTGCGGCGGACAGACGACGTTTCGGTTGATCGTCTTAAGCCAGTCAGAAGGACTTGGGCATGTGGTGAATCGTAATCGCGGGCAAAATTGCGTCCAGGGCGGCGACTGCGATTCAAGCGGTTGTCCTGGAAGATCACGAAAGACCCACAAATACGTCTGTACCGTGTCTTGCGATTGCTCCTGAGCCTTTTCGGCTTGAGTGCAGTGAGTCACTCGATAAGATAATGTCTGAGCCTTGGGAAGAGATACCATGACTCGGCGTTCGATAATCGGATATTCATCATCCAATCGCAAATCGGCTGAAAGCCAGGGTAACACTCCTGCCTTGGTCACAATTTCATAATCCAGTTCCAGCACGCAATTGTCTTCAATGCCGGAAAACGAAACGACCCGCTGGCGCCAATCGGCAAAAACCGGCCAACCGGCCACATCATCAGGTGATGTTTCATTGATCGCATAAGGAGGAACGGGAATTGCGCGACCGTCCGACAGAGTCGTTTGAGCCTTGTGAACGATCAACTGGTCTTCCTTGGCGTGATAATCTATTCGAGGATCCGCCGCGGTCCGAATCGGGCGGCTGTTCAGAAGTTTGATCCACTTATGATCCCTTCGATGAGCGGTTCCATCGGAATCCCAAGCCCACGACTGATCCCATCTTAGAATGATCGCATCATCATTCGGATACTGCTGAATCCCCGGACTAAAATCAAGAGCGCCCGGCGCCAATGGTGCCTCGCCGGCCCAAATACGATCTGTCGGCCCAGTTATCGCACTCACAATCAATAAGGCCATCGTCCACAACGCCCACCGATGGACCCGGTGACCCTGAAAACCTGTCATTTCCATCCCAGACATCGTGATCTTTCCTTTCAACATAATCAGGCTTCAATACGAACCGGAAACCTACGAACGCACCTCACAAACAACCCACGCCTCGGAAAGCCGCTTCAGCGATTCCAGAACATTCTTGAATGAAGCGTAGTCCTCCGACGGCACAATTTGCTTCTTAAGCACCAGCTCGGTTTTGAACATAATCCGATTATTTTCCTGCTTGGCGGCAAACGTAAGAGAAATTGACGGCGTATCGAGAGATACCGCCGGCGGCAGAGATTTCACTTGCCAGTCGTCAGGAATCTCGATCGCCTCTTCATAGCAAATCAACCTCGTCGCCCTCATCACCAAAGCATACTTTCTTTCTTTTTCCGGCAAGGGATAAAAGAAATCCGGGATCCAGAAACTCGACAGAGGGTGGCTCAACAACGGCAATCGAAACGCCCGGAGGTGATCACCCGTCACCACATAATTATTTGCTTGTGCCGCCAGTTCGACATGAGTGCCCTGTGAATAGTCGTACGGATCCGTGAAATTCACATCGCCCAAGATTGCATTGGGGGCAATACTCAATGCCTGTTCCACGGACGAACGTTGATAGGGTTTCGAATTCTTCTCGATGTTTCGGCGAAAATATGTGCACGGATATCCCTTCAGATCAAAGGCCATCTCGGTTGTCATTGAGCCGTTCGCATCAAGATGCGTCGTGCTGCGCGCCGACAAAGAATTATCAGCGGGTGGAAAGTACGGCGAGAGAGTCAGAGATTGTCCTTCGGGCGTACCATAAACCAATCCCTGCAGTGGTTCCCGTGTGGACCACAACTCCCTGCTCAAGGGAGACCACGTCGGGTCCAAAACCCGAAACGAACCATCCGAGTTCCGCAGGACTGTAACCGTATGATTGAACTGATCCGCCGGAATGGCTTCCACGCGAGAACCCGCCATGGTCAACGAAGGATAAGCCTCATAACCCAGCGCCCGAAGCAACGTGACCAGCATCCCCGCCTTATCCTTACAAACCCCAAAGCGATCCTGTAAGACTTCATCACCACGATGCAGGATAAATCCTTCGTGCTGGCCTCGGCTGGTTCCACAATACCGAATGTTGTCAGCCACCCAGTGGAGACAAGCGGCGATTTTTTGTTCGTCGGTTGTAAGACCTGCCGTAATTTTTCTCGCCTGGGTGAGGACCGCATCTGTAGAGTCAAATTGTTTTTTGTTCGCCTCCCAAAACCACCGCGACTTGGTCTCCCAGTCAGGAACCGTCGCCAGAACCACCTTGGGAACACAGTCGTCCAGGGCGATCATGTGAGACTCGCCCTTAACCGCCGGAATCCGTTCTGCTTCCCATGTGTAAACATCCCGATCCTTGTCGAACCACATCGACGTTTTGATCGGCTGATTGTATACCTCATATTGAACCGGCATATCTTTCGGAAGGTGAACTGAATATCGTTTTCGATAAATCGGCACAGAACTCTGAAACAGAGTAACTTCGTACCAATGTCCCGGCATCGGAGGATCGAGTGCATCCCCCTTTTGATTGGTCGTATCCTGTGCAACTGGTCCGTCCAGATAGGCAATGTTATACCCCGTCCGGCATGTGCGGATTTCAATCGCATCGCCGATTTCCAGCCGAGGAAGCGACACGAGTTGCTGATCCCGTCCCCAATAAATCATGGACTGAGGCGCGGGTTGCGTCACAATCTGATCCAAAGGAACATCCTCGATTTTTCCCGACGTTCGATAAATCCGTATGGATTTGAAGTTCTCACGATTGGTTGACGGGTCATAATTCAATCGCTGGACGGACTGGGATCGAACCCCCTCGTCCGTCAGTATCTTGACGACTTGGCAGCTATCCGTCGTGGCTAAACCACTGTGCTGGACATATACATCCGACTCATCTAAAACATTAACCACCGCGGCACCGGGGTAGTCTGAGGCCTGTCCACAGGCGGTGATCCAATGTTGAATGTCGATCGGGTTCGCCGGCTGAGGGACGCCCGCCCAAGCCATCGAATGACCGACTCCAACTATAATCATCCACATCAAGCCGACTCGCCAAAGTCGATAATCTCTCATGTCAAACCTCACTTGTCAGATCAAATGAATGGACCACGCCTGAAAAAGACACATCGCACCGAAACGAATAGAAAACATGATCGTTCTCTTGGCTCCATGATACTTCTCGCACAACCGTTTCGACTCCATCCCTTCACCAGCCGCACACTTTACACCGTTCATGATAACCCGTCCAGAACGACTCGGTTCAAACGTGAATGCGCCTCGTGGAGCACTAGGCAAACCAGATGAACAGCCGTACAATAAATGCATTCAATAAGACCCGATGAGTTATTTATGGAATCCATTGGGCACCCTGATTTTTTCTCTTGAAGCGGATTTTCGATGAGCGATGTAAAAATCATTGGTCTG
>CAIVHJ010000039.1 GCA_903905665.1 uncultured Phycisphaerales bacterium | reverse complement strand
ATGACGAAATGTCGGCCATGGCGGCGGAGATGATCGCCAACCAGGTCCGTCGTAAACCCAACGCCGTGCTGGGGTTGGCCACGGGAAGCTCCCCGATCGGCACCTACAAAGCCTTGGCCAAAATGTACAAAGAGGGGAAGGTGGACTTCGCCAAATGCACCACCTTCAACCTCGACGAATACCTCGGCATTCCCAACAACCACCCCGAACGATACTCCAACTTCATGTGGTCCAACCTGTTCCAGCACATTAACATTCCCAAGGAGCGCATCCACGTCCCGACGAACGTGCTCGAAGGCGCCGAAGAATTTTGTGCATGGTACGAAGAGGAAATTCAGCGGTGCGGCGGCGTCGATTTGCAACTTCTCGGAATCGGCCCGGACGGTCACATCGCATTCAACGAGCCGACTTCCTCGCTCGCTTCCCGTACCCGCGTCAAAACGCTCGATAAATCGACAATCGAAGCCAACGCACGTTTCTTCACCAACAAGGACGAAGTACCCCGTTACGCCATCACCATGGGCGTCGGGACGATTCTCGAAGCGAAACGTCTGCTCCTCGTGGCCAACGGAAAGAAAAAGGCCGCCATCTGCAAAGCCTTCATCGAGGGACCCGTCACGGCAATCGTCACCGCTTCGGTCCTCCAGATGCATCCCTACGCCACCGTCATCCTGGACGAAGAAGCCGCGTCCATGCTCGACTATAAGGACTATTTCCGGTGGGTTCACCAAAACAAACCCACGCATCTATGATTCCATTTTTGCACCAGTGATATTCGGAATGCGATCCGGGGAGATGCTTGAATGCTCGATATCCAGAACGTGGTAGGCGAAGCTCTGCGAACGTCCGATTTTCTCTCGGAAATCCGCAAGGTCAATGAACAGTCCGGCCGTTCGATCTTGTTCGGGGACGGAGTCCGTCCGCTGACCGACGCGGAAATCAAAACGCTCGAATCCCAGCGAAATGCCTGCCCCGACTGGAAACGGGTCTTGGTCGTCTCCGATTTTTCCCCTCGAATGATCTACAACTGTTACTTCGCCGGCGATTGCGTTTTGGGTCATTTTTCAAAAATGGACAATGCGCTCGGTGACGGCGTGATCATTCCGGCGGGTTTGTTCGATGCCGTCATCCTCAACTGCGAAATCGGCCACAACGCCACGCTTCATCAGGTGGGCCAGATCAGCAACTATGTGGTTCAGTCCGATGCGATTGTCGCCAACGTCCGCCATCTCGCCGCCAACCCCGGCACGAACTTTGGCGTCGGCCGTGTGCTGCCGCTCGCCAACGAAGTCGGCGGACGCGAAGTTGCCGTCTATCCCGAAATCACCATCGGTGTCGCCGATGCCATCGCCAGAAATCGAAACGACAAACGACTTCAGGAAGCCTATACGGGTCTGACCAACACATACACCCAGCGCGCCCAAAGCAAAAAAGGCATCGTCTGCTCCGGCGCCAAAGTGCTCAAC
This sequence comes from uncultured Phycisphaerales bacterium, assembly GCA_903905665.1. Classification (GTDB taxonomy): domain Bacteria; phylum Planctomycetota; class Phycisphaerae; order UBA1845; family CAIVHJ01; genus CAIVHJ01. Next base: position 3,789 of record CAIVHJ010000039.1, on the reverse strand, counting down.
ACACCCAAGATCGTGGACACGTTTGTGGGCCCCGGTGCAATCATCGATGGCGCTTCGGCGGTGATTCGTTCTGTCCTGCTTTCGCTACCCGACGAAAAATCCAAAGTCCTTCACGGTGCCTACGTCTGCGACAGCGTTCTCCAGTGGGGTTCGGACGCCGACACCATGGCCCTCGTCGATCGTAGCGTCCTGTGCGAACACTCGCACGCCGAGCGACACGGAAAAGCGACCGATTCGATTGTCGGACCCAACTCCGGCGTCGCCGAAGGTGAATTGACCGCCTCGTTGCTCGGACCCTTCGTCGGCTTTCATCACCAGTCGCTCCTCATCGCCGCCTACTGGCCCGAAGGAAAAGGCAACGTCGGTTACGGCGCCAATGTCGGTTCCAACCACACCGCCAAAGCCCCCGATCAGGAAATCTGGTGCGGCGAAGGAACCTTCTTCGGCTTGAGCGTCAACATCAAATTTCCCTGCAATTTCTCCCGCGCACCCTATTCGATTCTGGCCACCGGAGTCACCTGCCTGCCCCAGACGTTTGAATTTCCATTTTCGCTCATCAATACCCCCGCCGAACAGATTTCGGGCGCTTCCCCGTCGTACAACGAAGTCTTCCCCGGATGGGTGCTTTCCGACAACCTCTATATGGTCATGCGCAACGAAGGAAAGTACAAAAAACGCAACAAAGCCAAACGCGAACAGTTCGTCTTCGATGTCTTCCGACCCGACGTGGTCGATCTCATGATCGACGCGAGACGACGCCTCGACGTCAAACCCGATCAGAAAAAAGACTACTACATCGGCGACAAAGTGATCAAAGGACTCGGCAAGAATTACCTCAGCGACAAAAATCGCCTCGCCGGTCTTGAAACCTATACCTTCTACATCCGATACTATGCCCTCAAAGGTTTGCTTCGAGTCGTGTCTGAACTCGTCGCAGGCGGAAAAACTTCCGAAGTCGGCCGGGTTCTCGGCGCTTCAACCTCCGATGCGCAATGGGAACACGAACGACGGATCCTCTCCGCCGAATTCCCCAACCACAAAAAAATCGGCGACCTCCTAAGCCGTTTGGCGGATATGCAAACTCAAATCGCTTCCGACGTCGAGAACTCCAAGCAAAAGGACGACGAACGCGGCGCACGGATCATCCCCGATTACGCGGATTCCCATACGCCCGCCGCTCAGGATTCGTTCGTCCGCGAAACCCGCGAATCTACCGCCGCCCTCAAACGCAAAATCTCCGAACTGATTGCCCTCATCCAATAAATCTTTGTACGATGCGTCCCTTGTCGGCGATAGACTTGCGTTATGTTCCTGCTGCTTCCAATAGACCAGTGAGTAAGTATTATATAGGGGCTGCGTGCCATTGCTTCCGAGCAGTGCTCTTCGCGGCAACTTTGCCCGGAGACTTTGTGGCACCGGCTTCCAGCCGGTGGCTCGCCACCTGGAGACTATGACAAACCTTCGCAAACGTATTTCTGAGCGACTTTCGGACGCCCTGATCGCCTGGCTGGGTGAAGAGGGGCGGTCCGTTGATTCACGGGTTCAGACCAGTCAGGACCCGCGTTTCGGGGATTACCAGTCCAATTGCGCCATGGGTCTCGCAAAAAAACTTCACCAAAAACCACGCGACGTCGCCGCCGACATCATTGCCCATCTCAAAATCGACGACCTCTGCGAACCCCCCGAAATCGCCGGCGCGGGTTTCATCAACTTCAAAATCAAAAACGATTTCTTGGCAAAATCGCTCTCTGAAATTCCTGCACAATCCGATCGCCTCGGCATTGTGGCGGTTTCCAATCCGCAGGTGGTTGTCGTCGATATGTCCAGTCCGAATTTGGCAAAAGAAATGCACGTCGGCCACTTACGACCGACGATCATCGGCGATGCCATAGCCCGAATCCTCGAATTTCAGGGCCACACCGTCCATCGCCTCAACCACATCGGTGACTGGGGTACCCAGTTTGGGATGTTAATTCAATATTTAATTGAAAAAGGGAATCTTCTCCATTGGGTACATGCTAAGGGAAAAATCGAGAAGCATGGATTTCTAATGAAAAGTCCCGGTAATGATTCTCTATTGAGTTCTGCGAGCGTGAAGATCGATGATTTGGAGCAATTTTATATTAATGCTAAGGAGCATTTTGATAAATACCCTGACTTCGCTGAGAGGTCTCGAAAGTGTGTTGTGGGATTGCAATCTGGGGATAGACACAATTTGATATTGTGGGAAGTATTTTGTCGTGAATCTCTTTGTCATTGCCACGAAATTTATGAATTGCTGGGTGTGAAAAATCTCATTGATCGCGGTGAGAGTTTTTATAACGACATGTTACCGGTGGTCGTGAAAGAACTGAAAGACAAGGGTGTGGCGGTTGAGAGCGAGGGAGCGATTTGCATTTTCCCGGAAGGGTTCAAGACGCGCGAGGGCAATCCGCTGCCGCTCATCATCCAAAAATCCGACGGCGGGTACGGTTACGCCACGACCGACCTGGCCGCCCTCAAACATCGCATCACAGAAATGAACGCCGACCGCATCATCTACGTTGTCGGCAATCAGCAGAAGCAGCATTTTGAAATGCTCTTTGCGGCGCTGAGGATGACGGGCTGGACGCAGGGACGATCCGTCGAGACCGTTCATCTCCCAACGGGTATGTTGCTTCGTGACGACGGCGCCCCGTTCAAAACCCGCGAAGGCGGAACCGTCAAACTCAAAGACCTCCTCACCGAAGCCGTCGAACGCTCCAAATCCTTCCTGCTCGAAAACGAAAAAAATTCCGACAAAGCCCGCGGTTACACCCCCGAGCAAATCGACCACATGGCGCAGATCATCGGAATCGCCTCCGTCAAATACTTCGAACTTTTGCACAATCTCGGAACGGATTATCGCTTCGATTGGAACGAAATGCTCTCGCTCGACGGCAACACCGCCCCCTACATGCTCTACGCCTACGCAAGAGTCCAAAGCATTCTCCGCAAAGCAGAACTGTCTGAATTGCGAATTACGAATTACGAATTACGAACGACGAACGACGAACGACGAACGACGATCCTGGAGCATCCCGCCGAAATCGCGATGGCGAAGATGATTCTCAAATTCACCGAGGTGCTGGAACTACTCGAACGCGAACTGAGGCCCAGCGTGCTGACCGAGTATCTGTTTGATTTGAGCAAAACGTTCAGCACGTTTTACGACCGCAAAACCGGCGTGCGCGTCATCGACGCCCAGCCCGACTCCGTACGCTCCTCCCGCCTGCAACTCTGCGAACTCACCGGCCGCCTGCTCCACCTCGGTCTGAACCTGCTCGGCATCTCCACCCTCGATCGTATGTAGGATTCACGATGCACACCCTGACCCAACACGGCTCAATGTACTCGGACGCAATGGTGGATTCCAAAAGGATCAAAACCGTTCTTTGGGAACTACTGCGTTACTTGGGTTCGGAACCTATGCTAATACCCCCCTCCCTGTCAGGGAGGGGTTGGGGGAGGGTCGTCATCTCCCTTCATGGCCATCAGAGCCCCCTGCGCCAGCAGGGGGTCTTTGCTCTTCCCCCCTCACCCTGCCCTCTCCCCCGGAGAGGAGAGGGGTAATGGGACAGGCTCTAAACTATAAAGGTTGTATTAACCTGATCTTAACGCCGGTTCATGATTCGAGGAAATGATGGTACACAATACCGGGAAACTCAGGATTCGCCATTCAGAATGTGCAAATATGGGAACTTTTTTCCCTCAAACAACATTCCGCAATCGTCAATCCGTAATTTTGTGCATCTCATCCCAAAGGATGAT
>CAIVHJ010000038.1 GCA_903905665.1 uncultured Phycisphaerales bacterium | reverse complement strand
TGCTCCTCGGTCAGATTGATCCCGTATCCCATGGCGACCTCCCGGCGGCTCCGCCGCCATTAAAAAGGTCGTCCAATTGGAAGAGATTGTATGAATCATTCTGCGTTTCTACTTAGGGTATGGTCCACCATTTGCGGTGCGGTTACCAATTGTGTTCAACGATCCACAAGAATGTAGGGTGGGTCATCGACCCACCTGTTACATTGGCGATTTCTTATCGTGATTACATAAGGTGGGTGAATCACCCACCCTACTTGTCTGGATCACCCACCAACCCCCGGGATTATTCACCATGCAGGACGTTCTGAGAATAGCAACATGAGCCGTCATTCGGCGAATAGAATAGACGCTACGGCTCGTCGGGACATTTCGCTTCCTCTGCACGTTCCGCGGCACTGGCCTGTTCTCGACGGTGGGTCATCTCAGCCAGTTCTGCGGCACAATAATCGCAAAATCGTTGCGGAATTCCGCCGGTCAGATTCGCAAACACCGCACAGGCATTGAGGCTGTGGAACATCACGCAGTTTCCGCTCGAGCAATGATTCGGCTCGTCCGCCATCTGATGAAACGGCCGCGCCGGAACCTCCAGCCAGTGCCCGATCTCATGCACCAGAATCGTCCCCTCCACCGCATTCAAAAACGGATATCCCTGATACACGTTCCAATGAAGCGTCACCACGCAGATATTCGCCTCGTCAAAAACGTAACTGTACCCGCGATATCCCCCTCCGGCGGCATCCGTTTCGCTGACCTTCGCCACCACCACCACCGGCCGAGGATACGCCTCCGCCAAATGATACGCCTTCCACATCACGTCGTTTGCATCCAACACCCCCTCTGACGGAATATCCAGCGCCGGACCGATCACGACCGCGGCTTCTATCCCCGCCTGATCCCGAAGCACCGCCGTCAAAGCGTCCGCTGTCCCATCCAACAATTCATAAGGACCCGTGAGCACTACGGTCATGTGATCATTACCCGGTGTAGTCCAGGTCGGCGAATAATTCGCTCCCTCGACCGACGTGACCTGATCCGTCAATGACTCGGCGCATTCGATCGGACCGCATCCCCCGCCGATCCACACACCGGCAACCCAAACCACCAGAATGATTCCACTCAGTACAAATTTTTCACCAGGCATCGCCAAGCCTCCTTCCGGCAGGAAATCAGTCGTCAATACTTCTTTGTCCACGTTTCGCTAGCGTATTTTTCACGAAGTGAATCCGCAAGTTCCAGCTCGACCGAAGTCCATTCTCCGCAATCCAGGCTCGCTCCAAGTCCGCGCGTTAGCGCCGCGATCAATGGATCCAACAGCGAATCGTCGTCCAGATCGACAAAATCCCGAATCGCGCCGACACGATGCTGGTCGAACCGATTGGCCAATACAATCGAACCGTGCTGCAGAATGGCGAATCGCGTCCGCCTCTGGGCGCTACCCGCCAGTTTCATTCCCGAAATGACCACGTCCTGTTCGTGCCGCCGATCAAAACAAAAAAACGGCCCCTTGTTGGCGGAACTCCCATCGCTGAATCCGCACCGCGACGTTTTCACGTTAAGCAACAGAAGTGTCTCAACCAGCGCTTCATGCACGATTTCATAAAGCCTCTGGGCGCCGCCGTGGTTGACCAGCGAATGCCCAATCGGCAATGTCAGTGAATACGTCCACTCCCGATCATGCAGAATCGCACCACCGCCCGTCGTTCGTCGCACCACCGGCAATCCCCCCGCTGGTAGCAGCAACGATTCATATTCACTGTAATGCTGAAAGTATCCCAGCGATATTGTGGGCGGATCCCATCGATAAAACCGCAGCGTCGGCGGCGCTTCCCTCTTCCCCACCAGCATGAGCAACGCCTCATCCCGCGCCATGTTGCTCACGCCGTCGTTGGGTTGATCGATCAACAATCGCATGGGGATCAGTATAACCGCCCCGCCCCAACGAAACGATTGCCACACAGTCCCCGAAGAGAACCAATATGATTGGTTTCCTGCTGCTTGGTCCCCCAAGAAACCAACAGGCTCACGCACATCTTGTCCCCGAAGGGGACCAATATGAATAGCCGCAGGCGCTAGCCTGCGGAAATCAGGCGTCGAATCCTATTCAACCCTGAGAGATACCATGTAGCAAAAAGAGCCAGTCTCGGTCAGGATGAGAGAAGGTACAGTTTTGATCGTACGAACTTTTTCTCATTTCTAAAGGAGACTGGCTATGGCGCAGTGTATCATGGTGG
>CAIVHJ010000037.1 GCA_903905665.1 uncultured Phycisphaerales bacterium | reverse complement strand
GACATCTTTGCTGTTTGATCAATCGCCCTGCAAAATCAGCCCCGATTTCTTTGCCGATCGGGAAGATTTCCGAAGCGCACCGTCGCAAACGCCGGAGGGCGTCAGCATCGCCTATCGCGAGTATTACGCAGACTACCAGGGAAATTTTCCGTTCAATCAAAACTTTCTGTCCCGGCGATTTTACTCTGACCGAGAGGGTTCTGGATATCGAAGGTGATTTCATAACTTGTTGTTTTACGAGAAGTTATGAACATTTCTGATTCTCGTCAACATAATTGTTATAACTTGATTGTTTTCAGACGATTATGAATGAGGCTTTTCAAAGATTTCAACAATAATCAGAAGCCTTGATCGCTGAAACTTGTTATTATACGATGACTTGTGATCGTTTGGCTTGAATGAGTTTTTAATGAATCAAAAGTACGTGGAAACTTAACGCATAAGGGTCACTTATGGCTACCATCACGAAGAAAGAGCTGATTGATCGAATCGCCGAAAAATCGGCCTGCAAACGAGTTTTGGTCAAGAAGATTATTCAGAGCTTTCTGGATGACATCATTGACGAGCTGGGGCATGGTAACCGCCTGGAATTTCGTGACTTCGGCGTGTTTGAGTGCAAACATCGAGCGGCGCGAATCGCCCAGAATCCCAAAACATTGGAACGAGTCAGTGTCCCCTCCAAACGAACGGTCAAGTTCAAAATCGGTCGCATGATGAAGCAAAAACTTCATCAAGTTGCTTCTTCTTCAGAGCGCGCCCCTGCGGCGAATTCACCTTCTACATCATAGACGGAATGATCCGGCCCGATGTTTCGTCTCCCCCTGTTGATAAAAAGATGTGATACCCTGTCTGGGCGTCGTAACTTTTGATTCGGTCAGGAATTGAGTGTCTGATCCCGCGCATTGAATCTGCAATGATGGTCACTACAATGAGAATATCTCGAAGAGAAATCTCCCTGCGTTTCTAAAGTTATCCTCTTTATGAACCACGTGGATTCGTATTGCTTTTCATGTTCCGAGCAATTCGGAGCTTGCTGGCCCATGAAATTCTAGGGGCGGTTCCTGCTTCGAAAGGATTATCTGAGAAATTGGACGATTTGGAGCGTGATCACATCTTGTGCGTGCTGAAATCCCACCACGGGAACAAACTCGCCGCCGCAAAATCCCTCGGCATCAGCCGCATGAAACTCTACCGCAAACTTCAGCGGTACGGCATCGAATAGTTTTCACCGCAACCCATACCCAAAACGTAACCTCTCATCAATAATGCAGTTGCAGTATTTCTGTAAAAAAAGCAATTCTATTTGTGTAAAAAACTTCGTTTTACTGGAGGGGGGATGGCGATGAATATGGAGAACTGAGTTCAGTCGAGTGTCGGCTGATGGCAATCCACATCGCTTCAAGGTTTTGGAGGTTCGAACGATGAGAAAAGGAAGTCTATGGTTATGGTGTAGTCTGGCATTGGGCGGTTTTGTCGCCGTGACCTTATATGCTCAAAACGCCGTTCCCAAGCCTGTCACCGGCATGGAAGCGAGCACTCCGGCGGCGGAAATGCCGTCCAGCACCGCAACGGTGCCGGCCGCCCAAACTGCCCCGCCGCTGATCACTCCGCCGGCTCAAAAGGCATTGCCGGTGTTGGTTGAAGATGTGGCCGCTGAGGAGATTGCAGTGCCGGGCCAACCTTGCTGCGAAGCCAGAATTCCGGTCGATACGCTCCCCGGATCCGCCACCGCCAAGCACGTCATCAGCAAGTCGGGATCCTATTATCTTCGCAAGAACCTCGTTGGCGTGGCCGGTAAGAATGGCATTGAAATACTCGCCAAGAATGTGTCGCTGGACCTAAACGGTTTTGCCCTGCAAGGGGTTCCGAATTCTTTATCGGGCATCCTGATTGCAAAAAATGTGTGTACCGTGGAGAACGGCACGATTTGCTGGTGGGAACAATACGGAATCATGGGGGAAAGCGAATCTGCCCTGACCATACGCAATGTGAAGGCGTACAATAATCCGATGGGGGGGATTCTTGCGGGCTATAATTCCACAATCAGCGATTGTACGACGGATTGGAATACGGAGTATGGAATCAAAGTCGTGTTTGGCGGTCGAGTGTTGAATTGCTCAACGACAGCAAGCGTTACCGGAATCTGGGTCGGTCAGGGTTGCGAAGTGGTCAATTCAACGGCGAGTTTCTGTGACGTTGGGATTTACGCTGAAGCCCGTGACATCATCGAGAATTGCTCTGCTTACACCTGCTATTCGACGGGAATTCGCGCCGAGGGAAACGCCATCATAAGAAGTTGCTCAGTAGTCAATGGCGTCATATTTGGAATTGAAGCGTATAACGGATGCGAAGTGAGCGGATGTACGATCTTTTCCTGCGGGAACGCCGGAATCATTACGGAGCAAAGTCGGATTATTGGAAATACAATTCAGGATAGCGGAAAAGGAGACATGGCGGGCGCGGGCCATGGAATTGAACTTAGTTGGGGAGGTGGTTCTGCTGTATCAGAGAATGTCCTGATTAATAATAATATCGGCCTATCGATTTGGGCAGACAGCAATAGAATCGAGAACAATAAAGTACATGGGAGTGAGATCGGAATTGAGTTACGGCGTGGTCACGACAACCTGATCGTGAAGAATCAAATGACTGAGAACAACGTTGATCTTGAGAATATGTCCGGACATACCAACATGATCGGGACTTTATCGAGCGATCCCGCGACGGCTGGTCCGTGGGCTAACTTTGTTGGTATTGATCTGAAGAAATAAATCCATCGATCAATCACATTTCAAAAACCTGCGTGTGTTGAATGGTCAGCATCCGCAGGTTTTATCGTTTTCGCTGCGGAGTTTGGCGTTAGTCTCCAGGGGACACGTTCATATATAATGCGTTGCTATGGGCAGTGGTTATGACGTTATTGTAGTTGGCGGAGGCCATGCGGGGGTGGAGGCGGCGTGGGTGGCGGCGCGGCTGGGGATGACGACGGCGCTGGTGACGATGCAGGTGGATGCCATCGCGCGGATGTCGTGCAATCCCGCCATCGGGGGGTTGGGCAAAGGTCAAATCGTGCGAGAGGTTGATGCGCTGGGGGGATTGATGGGTCTGGTCACGGACGCGACCGGGATTCAGTTTCGGATGCTCAACCGAAGCAAGGGGCCGGCGGTTTGGGGTCCTCGTGCACAGGCGGACCGGAATCTGTACTCCCAAAAAGTTATTGAATACCTGCAATCGTGCCGCCATCTGCAAATCATCGAAGGAATCGTTGAAGAACTTTTATCTCAACCGGCTGATTCCACTCTTGTAGGGGCACAGCATGCTGTGCCCATCTCGCATGAAGAGAAAACGGGCACGGCAGTGCCGTGCCCCTGCAGTGAAAAAAATGATCACTTCGAACAAAACAATGATGACTCTGGAGCAAATTCAATTCATTCGGGTGCGCCGGTCTTTCCGAAGCGAATCCTGGGTGTCAAATTATTGGACGGGCGAATTCTTCATGCAAACGCCGTGATTCTTACGACGGGGACGTTTTTGCGAGGATTGATGCATTGCGGTGAGCAGAAGACCGAGG
>CAIVHJ010000036.1 GCA_903905665.1 uncultured Phycisphaerales bacterium | reverse complement strand
CTATCACGTCCGACTACAATTGCGAAAGGCTGTGAGTTAAATCAATGACGAGAAATCTTGCACCCTGTCAGGGAGGGGTTGTATCAGGAGAGGTTCTTAATCGCTGTTCAAACCGCGTCCGCTCTTCGGCAGGCATACTAAGGCTATGGGCTTCAAGGGGAAACTCACCGGCAAGTATCTCTTTCTTGTATGTCGAAAACGCCGTCAGCAGCGTCTCGTGCAGGTTCGCATAGCGTTTGATGCTCTTGGGCGGATGACCGGCGCTATAACCGAGCATATCGTGTAATACAACGACCGTCCCGTCGCAATACGGCCCCGAGGCGCACCCGATGACCGCCAATTCCGTCCGACGGGTGATCTCCCGCGCCACTTCCGACGGAACCGCTTCCAGCAGCAGCATGATCGCCCCAGCCTGTTCCATCATTTTCGCTTCTTCCACCAATTGCATCGCCGCGTCGCAACTCCGATGCTGACTTTTATACCCCCCAATCACATGCACCGACTGAGGTTTGAGTCCCAGATGGGCGACCACCGGAATCGTCGCACGCACCATCGCTGTCACCGTGTCCACGTGGCGCCGGTCCACCTCCACCTTCACGGCGTCGCAACCGCCTTCCGCCATGAACCGCCCGGCATTATGAATCGCTTCTGTATCCGACGCTTGGTACGACAGGTACGGCATATCGCCGATCAGGAACGCTTCGGGCGCTCCCCGCCGAACCGCCTGACAAACCTCGATCATCCGATCCATCGTCGCCGGAAGTGTGGTTTCGTGTCCCAGCACCACCTCGGCGTACGTGTCTCCCACGAGGATCGTGTCCACCCCGGCTTCGGACATAATCCGCGCCGTCGGACAGTCATAACACGTCAGCATCGCAATCTTCTCGCGGCGGACTTTCCGCTCACGAACCGTTCCCAATGTCACTTTCTTGCTTGGATTCATCCTCACCAGCATACGAAAAACAGACCGACTCTCGCAAGTCTCGCCTCACATCCGCGAGTTTTCATCCGTTGCAGGATTTGACCTATTGGGGGGTTTTGGGTATGTTTAACGTAAATAAAACTATTCCGTTGTGGTTTGCTCTTTGCACTCACTTTGGCAGCGTGGTGGGGATTTCATGGATACCGTAGGGGCACGGCTTAGATACTGCAGGATATGGGTCGGCTATTGTAGGGGCTTGTTTTATGGATTCACGGCTTGACTGTTGTAGGGCATGACTTGGATATTGTAGGGGCACGGCATGCCGTGCCCGATCATGAGTCGTAATGGACTGCTGGCGTCCAGTTTTATTCGTGACGACGCTACTGTGCGGTGCGACTTTGGAGGACCGACCAATGAATCGTCATTTCAATACGACTGAGGACACTTTCGAGATGTGGGGTTCTTCCATCGGATATTTGCTGGACGACATGAAGAGTCGTCCGTTTTATCAATTCTCCACCGGCGGCAACTGGATTCCTTCGCTCAATCTTTTCGAAACTCAGGACCACTATGTCATCTGTGCCGAATTGGCGGGTACTCAGGGTGAAGATATCAACGTCCATCCCGACGGGGATCGAATTGTCATCAACGGCCGTCGCTTATCCCCTCAACTTCCGCCCGAAGTTCAGCCGACCGATCGCCCTCAACTCCGCTTGGATCCGTCCGCCAACTGTACTGTGCATCTGATGGAAATCGACACCGGCAACTTCCGCCGCGAAGTCGAACTTCCCGGCCCCTTCGATCCCGATCAGATTCAGGTGACCTCCCAACACGGTTACCTCTGGATCATCCTCGCCAAATCCCCCTCCGATTGATTTTTCGTCTTCATTCCGCAATCAGCATTCCGAATTCCAGATTCCCTCCCCGCTTCTGCATTCATTTTCCCTTCTCTCGGCGTCCTCAGCGATCTCTGCGGTAAAATCTTTTCCCAGTTCCGCATTCCGAAATCCGAAATCCGTTCTCCCTTCGTCCTTCTTCCCGACTCGTGTTTCTTTTTGATCTTCGTCCACCATCATTGGGGATGTCGTTGAGGACTTCCTGTGTTTGCGTTATTCTATTGGCAGGATTCCAATCTTTTTTAAGAAATCGACCATGATCAATGACAAACGCCGACAAACGATCATCTTGATTGGTGGATTGGTATGTTTAACCGGCGGAGGCTGCGCGACGTTCCCCTTGCGTCCCTGTTACGATTCCATAAAACTTGACGCGGACCTTTCAATCACCGTCGCCGTTCCCCAGGAGGCGAAAACCCACACTTCTGGTACAACCCGGAATTACGAATTGGTCACGCACAAGGACAACTTAAACGGGATCGAACTTATCAAGATTCGCACCGATCCTGATGGGATCGTCTTGGCAAAGTATTACTATTGTGATATGGAATTTCCCGACCTGTGGTTAATGTTTCATAATCAAAAATGTGTGGTTTATGAAATGTCGCTTCGCAAGCTGGGCGAAATCAAAGGTGCCGAAAAACCACGGAAAGATATTTCTACCGGAATATCGTGGTTAGATCCCATATCTTCAATATGTCGTGACTTTGGAAACGAGGCACGGGTGGACGACCTCCTTGACCAGATTCGACAGAGGGGCGACTTTGACCACGAACCATACGATTATCAGGACACGATTGATGTAAAGATTTTTCCGGCACTGACCCGCGCCGATCGTAAGGTGTCCAAAACCGGAGAAAAAATTCTAATCTCGATTTCCACGGATCAGCAGGTCTCGCTTCTCTACTGGACATTGGGCGGATGGGGCAGTATGGCGACCGGTGATTTTCCAGATTGATCCCAACACCCTCAGATGGCCCGGCAGGTGTTTATGGCCAAAAGAACGCTTGTGGTATCTCCCAGAAAACAGCCCCCAATCTGGAAGTTGGGCGCCTACAGCCTGATCCTAAGTGTGGCAAACGTTTTTCTAATAGCAGTAGGCATTGTCGTCATTTTGAGTTTTGAAAAAACTCTGCCGACAGCACTGAAGACCGCTTTGGTCCTGATGGTTTATGCCATCGGATTATTGTGCATTCCGCTGATCAATTTTTTCCTGGGTCGGGGTCAAATATTCAGTCCCGCTCGTTCGTTCATTTGTGGATTATTTTATGGAACAGGTTTCCTCAGCCTTTACGGCCTGGCTTTCCTCGCCAAATTTCCGAGTAATCATGCCAAATTGTGGGTGTGGGTGAGTCTTCCAATTGGTTTTTTGTTGTTTGGGGTTTTGGGGATAGTAGTTTGGTACGTCTTGAAGTGGATGGGTTTTGATGTGCTCATCCAGGATGGCACATTATGCCCCCACTGTGGTTATTCGCTGATCGGCAATACCACAATGAGATGCCCGGAATGTGGCCATCCTTTTACTCCTCAGGAACTTGGCAACGCTTGACCGCCCGCCACCAACTCTCAGCCTCTTTGATCCCTATCACCTAAAACCCATCACCTGATACCTATAACCCGCCCTCGACTCGGCTTGCCGTTTGGCGGATGTCCCAACCCGCGCTCGAACCCTACTAACCGCTTTTCCCCCTTTTTCTCTTTTTTACTTTTCTCTTCCTCCTCTTGAATTTTTCTCCGCGACCTCCGCCCCCTCTGCTGTGAATCCCATCTCCCATCTTTAATTTTCCTCTGCGTGCTCTGCGATCTCTGCGGTTGAATTCATTTTCAATTTCCCATTTTCAATTCTTCATTCCTCTGTGCTCTCCGTGGTAAAACCTTTCTCCGTTTTCACTTTTCCTCTGCGTCCTCCGCGTCCTCTGCGGTAGACTCTTATCCCATCTTCAATTTTCAATTTTCCATTCTCAATTTTCAATTTCCCTGTGCCCTCTGTGCTCTCTGTGGTAAAGTCTTTTTCCCTGTTTTGCTTCCCGCTGCTGGCTACCGGCTGTCGGCTGTTGGTGCTTTCCCCCCAGTCCGATCTCGGATATCTTGATGGCCTGTATAGGAATCGCGCTGCGCCCGAAATTTTTATAGCACCACGCATGCGTGGTGGTTTTTGAAATGACGCATTCGTAATAACGACGAGGATTTTTCTTATGGCTGATGATTCCGCACCCGACCTGACCGGTGGTTCCCATCCTTATCTTCCTTCGTCACCGGACGATCAGGCAAAAATGCCTGACGAAGTTCCTCTGCTGCCGGTCAAAAACATGGTCGCGTTTCCGGGCACGATCGTCCCCCTCACCGTCGCACGCGAAAAATCGCAGCGTCTGCTCGATGCCGTCCTCATCGGCGACAAACTGATCGCCGTCGTCGCCCAGCGCAACGACCGCATCGAAGACCCCCAAATCAACGACATCTATCGGATCGGCACCGTCTGTCGGGTCCTCAAAATGCTCAAGATGCCCGACAACACCGACAGCATCATCCTTCACGGCGTGTGCAGAGTGGGCATCGAGGAACTCACGCAATCCCAGCCGTTCTGGAAGGCAAAAATCCACGCCGCCTTCGACTCCCCGGAAATCACCCCCGAAATCAACGCCCTCATGCACGACATCCGCGACGTCGCCGCCAAGGTCATCGAACATTCCCCCAACGTTCCCGATGAAGCCCAGATGATCCTCAACAACATCGAGGAACCCGGAAAACTCGCCGATTTCCTCGCCGCCAATATCTCGCTCGGTTTGATCCACCGGCAGGAATTGCTCGAAACCTTCGACGTCAAGGGCCGACTCATCAAAGTCGATGCCGCCCTCCGCTCCCATCTCGAAGTCCTCGAACTCTCCGACAAACTCCAGTCCCGCGTTCGCGACCAGATCGACGAACACCAGCGCGAATACTATCTGCGCGAACAACTCAAAGCCATCCGCACCGAACTCGGACAGGACGAATCCCGCAGCGGCGAAATCCAAAAACTCGAACTCAAAATCAAACAGGCCAAAATGCCCGCACCCGTCGAAACCGAAGCCATCCACGAACTCGAACGCCTCAACAACATCTCACAGGGTTCCCCCGAATACTCCGTCGCTCACGATTACATCGAATGGTTGTGCGAACTCCCCTGGAGCATCCACACCGACGACCGGCTGGATATTCGAAAAGCCAAAAAAATCCTCGACGAGGATCACTACGGCCTCGCCAAAGTCAAACGCCGGATTCTCGAATTCCTCGCCGTGCGAAAACTCAAACCCACCGGAAAAGGACCGATCCTCTGCTTTGTCGGCCCTCCCGGTACCGGAAAAACCTCCCTCGGCAGAAGCATCGCCCGCGCCATGGGCCGCAATTTCATCCGCATGTCCGTCGGCGGGGTTCGTGACGAAGCCGACATCCGCGGCCACCGCCGAACCTACATCGGTTCCATGCCGGGACGCATCATTCAGGAAATCAAAAAAGCCAAATCCAACAACCCCGTTTTCATGCTCGATGAGGTGGACAAGATCGGCAACGATTTCCGCGGCGACCCCGCTTCCGCCCTTCTCGAAGTCCTCGATCCGCAGCAAAACGATACGTTCACAGACCATTATTTATCCGTTCCGTTTGATCTTTCGAAGGTTCTGTTCATCACCACTGCCAACTACATGGACCCCATCCCCATCGCACTCCGTGACCGCATGGAAGTGCTCGAACTCAGCGGCTACACTCACGGCGAAAAACTCGCTATCGCAAAAGCCTATCTCATCCCGCGCCAAATCGACGAAAACGGTTTGACACGCAAAATCCTGGCATTCGCCGACGACGCGCTGGACCTCATCATTTCCAGTTACACCCGCGAGGCTGGCGTGCGTAATCTTGAGCGCGAAATCGGTTCAATTTGTCGTGCCTGTGCCGCCCTTTATGCCGCCGGGAGCAAACGAAAATTTGTCATCCACGCCAAGGATGTGCACCAATATCTCGGACCGGTTCGCTTTGAGTCGGAAGTGGCTCAGCGGACCTCTATGCCGGGGGTCGTAACGGCGCTCGCTTTTACCCCAACAGGAGGTGAAATTCTCTTCGTCGAAGCCACAAAAATGCCCGGAAATGGCAATCTGATTTTGACCGGTCAGGTCGGCGACGTCATGAAAGAATCCGCGCATGCTGGTTTTTCGCTGATCCGCAGTCATTCCGAAGACTGGGGTATCACCGATAAGTCTTTGGGATCACTAGACTTGCATATCCACGTGCCCGCCGGGGCCATTCCCAAGGATGGTCCGTCGGCGGGTGTGGCGATGTTAATCGCTATGCTGTCAATACTTACGGATCGTCCCGTGTCGCACGATCTTGCCATGACGGGCGAGATCACGTTGCGGGGTTTGATTCTTCCCGTTGGCGGCGTTAAGGAAAAGGTTTTAGCAGGTTATCGCGCCGGCATTCGGAAAATCCTGATTCCTGCTCGAAATCAAAAAGATTTGATCGAAATACCTGCCGAAGTAAAGAAGAGAGTCAAATTCATCCCCGTTTCCGATATTCGACAGGCGTTGCGGTATGTCTTTAATGCACACGGAGATAGGGGAGTTCTCCTCGGAACTAGCAAAAAGGCGAAAAAATCTGCGAAGAGTCGAATTACCAAGTAATCAGAAGGTTATGTGGTCTATAATATTGATAGTGACGTCCGATAACTTTGTTGGATGGTCATAGGTGGAATTTTCTCGACTTTGTCCCTATTCT
>CAIVHJ010000035.1 GCA_903905665.1 uncultured Phycisphaerales bacterium | reverse complement strand
TCGGGTTCTACCTCCCTGGGGTTCGTTTAACAGTTCATTCAAACGTCATCCAACCTGTCGCGCTCAGTAGAGCACATCGTGCGAACAGTCTTTACTATACTGTAGCATCGGCACCGAGCAGAGTCGAACTGCAATAAACAAAAATTTTTTTGCCCATGCAATCGACGTACCGAAAATCCACCGATCCCTGTTTTTTTGACCGCCAACTTCCACCCACGCGTTTGCAGCGTTATAATGAGCACACAATTAAACGGAATTGGTCTCGAAATTACACTCAGACTGTACTATCTGAATGGAGGTCGCCATGATCAGACAGATGGGAATTGGGGTGATGGTGGTAGTCGGATTGGCTTTGGGTGTCGCAGCGCAAGACAGATCCCCTGTCCGGCGAATTCAGCCTCCCGCTACCCCTCCGACGGCCCCCCAGTCAACTCCCGACATGACTCCGGCGCCCGCCGAAATCCCCGAAGACGCACCCATCCTCTCCATCGATCATGAAAACCTCGACCTCGGCAAAATCAAGGAAGGCGAAATCAAGGAGTTTGTTTTTCAGCTCACCAACACCGGAAAATCCCCCCTCATCCTTGAACGCGCCAAAAGCTCCTGTGGTTGTACCGTCGCCCAGCTCGAAACCAAATCGCTCGATCCCGGCGCCACCGTTCCTCTCAAAGGAACTTTCAACTCCAAAGGACGTTTCGGCGCGCAGAAAAAAACAATCACCATTTACAGCAACGATCCGCAAACTCCCGTCAGGAATGTCTCCTTCGAAGTCTTCGTCGAAACGCTCTATCAACTCAAACCCAACCGCATGGTCACGTTTCGCGATGCCCGTCGCGGGGATACGATTCCCGGTACGATTGATCTATTGGCGGGACGGGAAAATCAAAATCTCGAAGTGCTCGACGTGCAGTTCAGCAAACCCGGCCTGACTTATACCTCTGAAACCGTTGAAAACGGAGGGTTCAAAGGACATCGTTTCAGTTTCGCGCTCGATCCGAACGTGGCCCCCGGTCCGTTCGCTTCCGTCGCCACCGTCAAAATCCGCGTCGGAGACGAGCAGGCGGACGTCCGAATTCCCGTCAACGGTCAGGTCATATCGGACATCATCTCCCAGCCCCGAATGCTCCTGTCGATGGCCCCTGTCACTCCGGGAGACGAAATCCCCAACGGTCGAATCACACTCACCGCCTCGACCCCAAACAAACCGTTTTCCGTCCGCCGCGTCGATGCCGGTCCCATGCTTCAATACGATATCGAGGAAGTCCGACCCGGTCTCGAATACCGAATCCAGTTCCGCGCCACCGAAGGTGCGGCTCCGGGACCCATGGGTCAACAAATTCGCATCTTCACCACCAGCGACGACGAACCCGTGATCGAAATTCCCGCTTACATTCAGGTAGGCACGCTCGTGGACGTCAGCCCCAACGTCGTATACCTGCGAAAGACTCCCACTCATCCCTCCGCCCTGCGACACGTGACTCTCGGTTGTTCCACGACTCCGAATTTTCGCATTGAAGGCGCCAGTTCCGACAACCCATTGGTCCGCGTGATCGTCCCCAACGATGCGACAAACTCCCCGCGTTCGCTCGACGTTCAACTCGCCGAAGGTGCTCCCGTCGGTGAGCACGTTGCCGTCATTACCGTTCATACCAACGTGGAAAAATCACCACAGGTGCTCATTCGTGTTTTTGCCGAAGTCTCCGATCACGACGAGGTTATTCCGCAACCGAGTACCACGGAATCTGCGCCCGTGATCCCGACAAAACCGCACTAGGAGTTTCAACAATTGATTGATCTGTTCTTTGCAATGGCCAAGTTGTGCAAAGGAGTCCGATGTGCCTGATCTTCAATCTCTGAACCAAACCTCGAAATCGAAAGAACAAACTGCTCCCCAGCCTCCCGGTATCTGGCCCACCCCCACCCCGCGTTGGACGGTCTATCTTTCCGCCGCGCTCTGGCTAAGCTGGTTTGGCTTTATGGTCTGGATGATGCTCCTTCGCCTCCAAACCGCCTCCTGCTGATCACTCGGTTTAAGTTTTTCGTATCGTTGAAATGATGGGTTGTGTAGGGGCACAGCATGCTGTGCCCACCC
>CAIVHJ010000034.1 GCA_903905665.1 uncultured Phycisphaerales bacterium | reverse complement strand
GGCTTCTTTTTTTGTGCCATATGTTACCTCCTTCCTTGTTTGAATTAACGTCAGTGGCAAAGCCCATCATGGCTTCTCCGGTGTCGTTGGTTCCCATGGGCTTGCTCCAACCCGCGATTCAGAGCGGCCGACTTTGAAGAAAACCTCCGCTTGTTCGGTATAGTCTTGAGGCAGGACCTGCATCACCTGCGCAGCCGGAACACCGCTACGAATTAACTGGGCCATGATCTGCAGCGGTTTGTCGATGTGATTAAAAAACGCTTTGTAGCCCTTGCACAGGTAGTTCAGTCCGGACTCGCCATCTGTAGTGGTGAGAAATCGGTTCTTAGGACATTCCCCATGGCAGGCAAAGCGCACCTCGCATTGTCGACAGGCACGCGGCAGCGTGTCCAACTTGTCTCGGCCAAACTTTCTTTGCTGCTTGGAGCCGACCTGGTTGATCATGTGCCGTTGGAGGATGTTACCCAATAAATACCCGGGCTCGACAAAGTGGTCGCAAGAATACAGATCGCCGTTATGCTCTAGGGCAAGCCCTTGACCGCAGACGGGATTGAAAACGCACATACCGGATGAGCCCATACCCAACCAGTTTCGAACCGCAGCTTCGAACGTTTGCACGAATATCTTGCCTACGTCGCGCCCAACCCATTCGTCGAAGACGGCAATCAGGAAATTGCCCCACTGTTCCGACTCCACCGTGCGATCTGAGACGGTCGTTCCCTGCTGGTATGGGGTGACAGATCCTTCGCTCAGACGCTCGATCGCCGGAATAAACTGCATCCAGTTGGTACCCGCCTCGTCACGCAAAAACCGGTAGACATTGAGAGGATGGTTCGCATTTACACGATTGACGGTTACCAAAACATTGTATTCGATCCCGTGCTTCTGCAATAGCCGGAGTCCCATCATCACCCTGTCAAAGGTTGGCGTCCCTCTCCTGTCCACCCGGTGTGCATCGTGCAGTTCGCGAGGACCGTCGATGCTGATACCGATGAGGAAGTCGTTCTCACGAAAGAACTCGCACCATTCGTCGTTCAGTAAGGTGCCGTTTGTCTGCATGGTGTTCTCAAAAGTCATGCCCGGCCTGCGGTACTTTTCCTGTAGCTCGATGGCCCGCCGGTAGAAGCCAACGCCCATGAGGGTCGGCTCGCCTCCCTGCCAGGTAACCGCTACTTTGTCGGCCTGATGGGACTGAATTAACTGGCATATGTAGTTCTCCAGCACCTCATCGGTCATGCGAAAGCGACTGCCGGGGTAGAGAAGTTCCTTCTTGAGGTAGAAGCAATAGGAGCAATTCAGGTTGCAAACCGAACCAGTCGGCTTGGCCAATACATGAATGCGTGGGGGAATTGTTCTCGGGTTCATCACGCGTAATCCAGTCAATAACTTAACCGTGAAAAGGACTTTTCCGTACGATTTGACCGCAAGTCCCTTATCACAAAGCTCCGGGTTGTTGTCAAGTCTGGCTAGAGGCCAACTAGTGTTGCATTCCTTAAGTTAGAGTTGTATTCGTAGGCTCTGAAATCCTGTCAAAAAGAGCTGACCGATCTTGAACCTCGTCATAAATTGATCGATGCGACTTTGAACGTCTTGATCCGAAAACTCAGAACTGGTAGATGTCATTGAGGGGCGTCCTCCTGTGCTTATTGTTGCATCTATTTCGATAGCAAAGTTGACGCCCCTTCTCGAGCTTATTGCTTTGGTTACCTTAATTTTTTGCCATTATCCTCAACCGCGAAAGTTGAGAAGGATCATCTTAAAGGTCACGCAAAAGGAAAATGTTCGTTCAGGATGTTTGGAGAAGCCTCTATGAATGGGAAAGTGCACTACTGGATAGTTTGTGACGCAGTGGCCTACATAAAGAAAAATGGCACACCTTTACAGAAGAGGGCCTTGCAGTCTTT
>CAIVHJ010000033.1 GCA_903905665.1 uncultured Phycisphaerales bacterium | reverse complement strand
GCCATCCATGGCTGTCCATTGTTCACCTCCATGTTCCCAAAACACACATCAAGGTGTAACAATATCAGCCATGGATAGTTATGCATCACCCTCACCTCCTTGACGAGAAATCTTGTAAATCGCTGGGCTATTATCGAACGACCCTCCGGGACACCCTATTGATGCTTGAGTAGTCAAAGTAAGAGCGGAATCAAGGAGCCGCGTGGCTTTAGCGCGTGGCCGGAATTCGAGAGGAACCCTTACTTTTCCAATTCAAGAATCAATAATACCGCCGCCGCATCAAGGTGCCGGGACATCAGAATCCCGCCGCGCCATTTCAGCGGAACGATCGGTATCGAACCTGTTATCGTGAGTTCCTCGGTTCAGGTGTCAACTCACTCCTCAATTTCTCGAACCCTGTAACTTTTCTCGTAAGACTTCGAGGGCGCGGGTCAATTGTTTGTCGAGCGGGATGGAGGTTTGTTCCGCATGGTCGTTTTGAATCACCGAGGCCCGTTGCCAGCCGGACTGGATTTCGATTTTTTCCATCACGGTGGTATCGACGACGACATCGGGCTGAATCCCCCAGTCGTCGGATTCGCGGCTGTCGGGGCGGCGATGAATGCAGCGACCGCTCGGCAGATAGTAATAGGCGATGGTGAGTTTCAGAGCCTGATCCCGGATGCCGTTTTCGTCGGGGAGTTCGATGAATTCCTGAACGCTCGCCTTGCCGAAGCTTCGTTCACCGACGATCGTCGCCCGTTGGTGTTCCTGCAACGATCCGGCGGTGATTTCGGCGCCGCTGGCGCTGTAATTGTTGATCAGGACGGCCACGGGCCAATCGGGCAGGTCGTGCTGGGGGGTGGCGCTGATGGTCTCGACGACCTGACGTCGGGTTCTTGTCGTGACGATCACACCGCCCGACAAAAAGCGGTCCACTAAGTCTTTGGTGGCTTGAATGTCTCCACCGGGATTGAAACGAAGGTCCAGAATCAGACCGCGCACACCCTCCTGCTGCAACTGAGCAATGGCCTGGTCGAATTCGGGAACGGTGTTGTCCCAGAATTCGCCGATGCGGAGGTATCCGATTTTGTCATCGGGATCGATCATGAAGTCCCACGTCGCATCGGATTTGCGTCGGAAACCGAACACGACGCGGGTTTGAATTTTGCGGCGCGGAACCGAAAACGCGATGATCTGACCGTTGGGAGGACGGCGCACTTTGAAATGCGCCATGGAGCCTTCAACTCCGCGGAGCATCTTGCTCACCTCATCGGAACGAAACTGCGTGACGGGTTTTCCGCCGACTTCGACGATTTCATCGCCCGCCCGGACCCCGGCTTCAAAAGCGGGGCTGTTTTCGATCGGACTGACGACGATGATGCGATCTCCCTGAAGATCCACCGAGACTCCGATTCCCTCATAATCGCCCTTCATATGTTCTTTGAAGACGGCGTACTCGGCGGGATCGAGATACTGTGAGTGCGGATCGAGCGAATTCACCATGCCGTGAAGCGCGCCGTCGATCAACGTCGTGTCGTCTACGTCCTCGACGTAGCGCTTTTGAATCTGGGATTTGACGGTCAGCAGCGGGGTGAAAACCCGGTACAGCGCATCCTGGCGGGCGGCGATCGGCGGCAAATACCAAAACACAATCGCCAGCATCGACGCCACGATCACCCACACCAGGTTCTGTTTCGTGAACAACTGTTCGTGTTGATTTTCCATGGGCATTCCACAATTCGAGACTTCGCGTCACCATTCTAAATAGAGTTTCACAATTATGGTGCCGCGCGTAAAAATGGTGCTCCAAGATTATATCGCAACTCCTCGGCGGAGCCGAGGAGCAGGAGCACCCTATGGAACGGAATCCTACCACGTGGTCGCGCCGGGAAAAACAGAAATTCCGCCAACAGATGAACAAAATCCAGGACGCCGCGACCCGTCGGCGATGCTTGATCATTTGGCACACGGCTCTGGGGCTGGACCGGCGGCGAATCGCCGATCTTTTGGCTTGTTTGCCCAGCACCGTGGATCGAGCGTATCAGAACAAGATCGTGATTCATGTGATTCTGGACAACGACATCATCCATTCCAGCCGGATGACACAGAAGGCGGTGGAAGATTTCGACGGGAGAATCGTGTTGCACTTTTTGTCGCCGTATGGTCCGGAGGACAACAGGATCGAGCGCGCGGTGTGGCGAGAATTGCACGCCAACGTCACTCGCAATCATCGCTGTGGATCAATCGAGGAACTCCTGGGTGAATGCCATAAGTATCTGGTGTCGCTGAATCGCCAGTGGACCGCCCGACGGAAACGGGCCGCTTGAAGGTGGCACCATAATTATGAAAATCTATTTAG
>CAIVHJ010000032.1 GCA_903905665.1 uncultured Phycisphaerales bacterium | reverse complement strand
GGAGGGCTCAATGGCTTACCGGCATGGGTCAGAACGCTGTCACGAGTCCGACGCTGGGTAGGGGCAAAATTGGTCCTCTATCACGTCCGACTACAATTGCGAAAGGCTGTGAGTTAAATCAATGACGAGAAATCTTGTAGTACACTGGGTGATGGTTGGGTTGCTGTTGTTTTTACAGAATATTCCGCCCCCGTAGGTATTGAAGTTCCCTGAAATAGTGCACCGGGTGATGGTTGGGCTGCTACTGTCGCAGAATAGTCCGCCGCCTGCGGAGTAGTAGCTGGAGCCAGTGGTGTTCCCAGAGAGGGTGCACCGGGTGATGGTTGGGCTGCTGTGGTTTTCGCAGAATATTCCGCCGCCAGTGGCATTCAGAATTTTGCCGTTGATGATGGTGAAGCCATCCACGATGGAAGCGTTTGTCTCACCGTTGTGGAAATAAAATCCTCGACCGCTTTGCTGGCAGTCAATGGTGCACGTCCCTGCTTCTTCACACTGCAGCGTCAGGGCTTTGCCGTGAAAATCCAGATTCTTGCTGCCGGTACCAGTGTACGTGCCCGGAGCCACCCAGATCGTCGTGCCGTTCTCAAATAGGGCATTCATTGCGGCTTGAATCGTGGGGAAATCTTCCGGGACATGAATTTCGGCGATACACTCATCGGGTATACCATTGTGATTGACATCCTGACTGGTCCCATCGGCGATGTCACAATGATCGGCCACCCCGTTACTGTTACAATCCGTGAACTCACACTCTTCCGGGATGCCGTTGCCGTTGCAGTCCAGACTCGTGCCGTTTGCGATGTCGCAGGAGTCCGGAACATCGTTGTTGTTGCAGTCGGGTTCACATTCATCCGGGATAACATTGCTATTGCAATCGAGACTTGTGCTGCTGCTAATATCACATTCATCCGGTATGGCGTTCCCGTTGCAATCCTGACTCGTGCCGGCCGCGATGTCGCAGGAATCGGCGACCCCATTCTGATTGCAGTCCGACTCACATTCATCCGGGATGACATTGCTGTTGCAATCCTGGCTGGTACCGTCGGCGATGTCGCAGGAATCGGGCACGTCATTACTGTTACAATCGGATTCACACTCATCGGGGATTCCGTTCGCATTGCAATCCTGACTGGTACCATTGAGAATATCCTGGTCGTCGGGTATTCCGTTGTCGTTGCAGTCATTGTCATAATATTCGTCAGCACCGATATCGACTCTGCCATACACCACCCGCGGGTCACCGTCGATATCGGTTTCACCTGTCGCGGGGACGAAGTCCGGATCTCCGGTGTTGATGCAGGGAGATTGACTACCGAGGTGTAAATCTTCCGAAGCGGGATCAAAGAACTGGGGATCGACAGCGATGTTCCCGCTTCCCCAATCGTGAGGACCCTGAGTCCGACCCTGGTCGCCCAGAATGTCGTTATAATCGAAGTGCGCTACCCCTCTGACTTCCCAAGGGACGTTCGTGTCCCACAAGATGCAGTTATAAAACGTGACCGCGTCGTTCTGTACCAGAACGGCGGAACTGCCGGAAATGTCGGAATCGTTGTTGAAGAAGGTGCAGTTCTCCAGCGTGCAGGACTTCGCTCCGCTCACATTCAACACCGTGGCCGGGTCCATAAAACCGCTGGGCATGGCGCCATTGCCCAGAAGCGTACTGCTGGTAACCAGCACGGTAGAATTGGATTGTTCTGCAGTCCCTCCTTCAATCCAAAAAGCGCCACCGCTCCAGCGAGCCACGTTGCGGTCAAACCAACAGCGGTCGATCTGTACGAAATCGGAACTGCCAATGCCTTCGATCATCACGGCCCCACCGGCAGTGGCGTCGTTGTTCTCGAAGCGACACCGGCTGATCCGGTACTCGCCCCCCCAACAACAGACCGCGCCGCCGATTCCCAGCGGAAGACCCCAAACGCCAGGACTTGGGGGAGCATTGTTGCGAAAGACGCAATTCACGACGTTGGCCTGAACACCCCTCAACAAGATAGCTCCGCCTTCCCAATCTGTATAATCTTGGCTTCTACCGTTCTGGAACGTGATGCCTTCGATGTGCACAGGCCCCGTTATGTTTCTGATTGTTAGTAACCGGGCAGCCCGCGCTGTCCCATCGATTGTACAGGTCTCCGGACCCTCTGTGCTCTTTAAGGTGATTCCCTTGCCGCGGAACACCAGATTGGCATTCTGGTCACCCTGATAGAATCCCGGACCCACCAATACCGTCTCGCCCTCGCGGGCGATATTGATGCCGACCTGAATTTTGCAGAACGGATCATCCGGAGTACCGCTGCCATAGCCCGAGCACGCACTGACATAGATGACCCCATCCGTTGAGGTGAATTCACATTCGTCGGGGATGCCGTTGTGATTGAAGTCTCCACTGGTCCCGTTCATGACGTCGATCCAGTCCGGAACGCCGTTCATATTACAGTCCGCTTCGCAGTTATCGGGAATACCATTGCCATTGGCATCCGCCAGCGTGCCGTTGGCAATGTCGCAGGAATCGGGTACGTCGTTGTTGTTGCAGTCAACTTCCAGTCCGATGCATTCGTCGAGAATGCCATTCCCGTTGCAATCCAGTGCGGGATTGCCGGCAATCTCGGCGCTATCGAGCAGACCGTTGCCATTGCAGTCCAGCGAAGCAATCGACATGTTGTGGGCTGCAAATCCCGAAGAAATTTCCGCAAAGTGCGGTGTCCCGTTGCTGAGATTGCTGTCATCATCATCCAGCGACAGGAAAACCGCGGTGATCTCCGGAGTAATCTGAGTGCCCTCGTGCAGGAGAATGCTGTTGACTGTCAGCCGGGATAGGATTTCCTGATAATCCTCCGGGTGCGTCGCGACCAGGTTGTTCCGAACGCTCCAGACGGCTCCGCTGAGTAATGGCCCGCAAGCGTGAATCTCGCCGTTGCAGGGGTATTGCAGATTGTTGTCGGCCGTCCGAAGCCCCTCAGCACAATTGCCATGAAAACCCATAGCGCAATTCGGATTATCGGCAATCAGCGTGGTGATTGTGTCCCCCATGCCCTCGCCATATTGCCCCTGATCGCTGCCACCGCTGTTGACCAAGTGATGACCATATTCGTGGTGAATCACTCCCGAGAACGCTGTGTTGGGACAGCCGTCACCTGACTGATAGAAATTTAGCGATGCGCCGTCATAAAAGGCGTTGCAGGTGTCGGGGATATTAACATTCAGTGGAAAATCCAACTGATTAAATATGACCGGATACTGCGGGTTATAAGTCAAGGCAAAATCGCGCACGACGTTGGCCTGCACGTAAGCATTCACCTGCGCTCGGACGAACTCATCGGTATTGGCGGAATTGTGTAGAAAATTCGCCGGTCCGGGCGGCGTGATGGTCTGCTCCAGTGTGTCCAGAGGGCCAGCCAGATCGTAAACCTGGAAAAACTGTCCGCTCATTGGCGATTGAACCGCAACCGGATCCGTGCCACTGTGAGGCAGCACGAAGTTGCCCTGCCCGTCCGCATAGACCGTGGTACTGCCGGAAGTAACCGCCGCGTAGGGTATTCCCTGCTCCGTCTCATCGAGGCAAATGTCGGCTGCCGGAGGAATGCCAGGCGTCGCCATCCCTTTGACTTGTCCGACGATATCTTCGTAGATGATCAGATCTTCCTGATAGAGAACGGCTCCGGTCTGGGCATCGACCACGAATCGCCATTTCTCGGGAGTAATTCCTTTCCTCTCGCCGACGAACGTTACTGCCAGAGCAGGATTGGCGTTGTGACTTCCGTCACCGGCAAAGACCACCCACTGTGGTTCGGAAAATTCCTCCATGTCGGTTTGGGCCAAGGCCATGACCGACTTCAGATCCTTCGTCAGGGCGCTCTTGGCAACCGTGTAACCTCCCAGAGGTTTGAGAGACGAACCAGCCCAGACCAGCGGATATTGTTTTGCGGCGTCGTTCCGAACCAGCAACCGCAACTCAGAACGGAACACCGGGATGCCGTTCGCCTGCTGCTGATAGTAGAACAGTGTAAACTTGTAAGTACCCGTCTTCGGTTCGTACATCACGGGTTGAACTCGCAAGCCATCCTGATATCGACCAGCCGTCAAGTCGCCGGTCTGGGTTCCAAACAGGGACTCGACATGATTGGCGACGAATAACTGGGCGGATTCCTCAGGGCTCTTGCCCTGACTGAAGGGAGCCCCGTACGCACCGGTGATGGCCCCTGATTCCGAGTTCCTGTCGAGCGATACGCCCGGATAGAGTCGCAAAAATTCTTTGGCAGGTTCTGCGGCAGAATCAGGACGCTGCGATGACTCGCCATCGAGCAAAGCATCAATGTCGGCAAAGTTGACGCGCCCTTGGCTGACGAGCTCGTCATTTTGAGCCGGATTCGAAATGACCGACGGCAGGTTGGTGGATTCCTGCGATCCCGGTTTGGATTGCGCCGATACGAAACGGGAATCAGGCCAGTACGCAACAGACAACATCCCGATGATGGCGATGGTGACGAAATTCTTCCCATGCTTGTGTGGCATTGCTCTTCCTCCCCTGAAAGGTCCTTGAACCAACGCAATGATCGTTCTCGTTGAGTATCAGCGAGGCCCCGAACTCAAAAATCTGTCCGCTCGCTCGATATTAAACGCGGTACCGGTGCGTCCCCTGTGCCCCACCATAGAGTTTATCAGGCCATCTTCCGAGAAATCAAGCAAAAAATACTCGCCCCATAATTTTCCCTAACTCATTCCTGTGTATCCAGTTATCATGGCATACTCGCAGCATTTCCATAAGTTTTAGAATCCAGAAACAAAGGAATATCTTGCTTCTCCCGAGAGAAGTAAGCAGGAAGGATCTCCCCGTTGGGGCAGGAAACTCCAAGATTCATGAGATGGGTCTGCTTTTTGTTTCTGTCCTGCAATTGATTTTTCAGTTGGCGGGTTTTGGGGCTTGTAGTTTGTGGGGTTTGGCGGAATCGGACTTGGTCATCCAGCCGGCGATCAGTTGGGCGGGAATCACCACTTCAACATGCGCGATTGATCCCTCATGCAATAGCGTGAAGCCGACGGGAGCGTGAACCGGTTCCATTCGTTCGGGGACTGATTCGACCATATCCTGCAGACGGGCGAGGGTTCGCTTGAGCGTGATCCATTGCTCGACGGAAAAGACGCCGATGAGTTGGTGTTGAGCAATTCCGATGGATTTCAGCGTCGCGATTTCTTCATTGGTTTGGAGGGTCGAAACCTGATCTCTGTCGGCGTAGAGAAGTTGGCCCATGATCTGAGGATAGCCACCCACACAACACAGCACGGTGTTGGGATTCGGGGCGGCCAGTTGAATCAGCAGAGTCGATCCGCCCCATGCGGCGGGGTAATCGAGCGTGGCGGTTGCGTCCTTGGGTTTGGAGTTTTCGCGGGTCGGCCATTCGATGGTGAGGTGGTGGATTTTACAGCCGGAGATTTCGTCGGCGTCGGGTTGCCAGGTGATCTTTTGATAATACGGGTTGGATTGAGGTTTGGTGAAAAGACCCTGATCCAGAATCGACACGATGTTTTGGAGATTGGAGAGCCAGGCCTGAGAATCGGCGACTTGCAGCGTCATGAGCAGGCCGAGTACGCCCGACTGGTTTTCCGGGATTTGATTGAGGCTCCATTCCGATCCCTGAATGGAGTTAACCAGTTCACGGATTTTCGCGCGAGCGGATTCCAGTTTCTTAGGATCAGTGTTCGTGGTAATTTTTTCGGACTGGAAGAGTTTGTCCAGTTGTTCGGCGAATGTGGTTCTCTGTTCCGGTGTGAATTGAGCGTTTAGGGCAGCGATAGTGGGCAGATTCGGGAGGGTGGAAAACGGTTCAGGATTTTCGGCCGGACCAAACGCCAGAATTTTTGCGAGCGTTGAATTTGACTGGGGTTCCACATTCGCTCGAAGCAGAATTCGGGAGTTGTCGAGGTTGAGGGTCCAGTGAATCGCCGCGAGTTGACGGAGCCACTGACTGTCCATCCACCAGATCGAATCGGCGCCGAGGATGGAATCGGCATGTCGATTTTCGTCCCACGATTTGAATTTTTCGGCCAGGGCGGGGCTCTGAAACAAGGTTTGTCCATTGAGAAAGCCGTAAATGTCGGACGATTCGAATTCGGTTCGTTGCGCCGGGGTCAGGTGGTTGCGAATCGACGCCGAGCCGTCGCGGACCGCGAGAACAGACTGATCGGTGCTGCCCAGAAGAACGAACGAACCCTTTCGGCACGCAAAGGTCGGTCCCCAGACCAAATCGGCCTTCCAGAGGTTGTCCTGAATTTTTTCGGTCTGGAATCCCTGCAAAAGGGTGTCCACGTCGGTGCAATGGAACAGCAGAACGGATCGGCTTCCGATCTGGTCGAACGATTCGGCGGGCACGAAGACGACGCCGACGCTCCCGTTCGGGTTAATTTGAGGTCCGAGATTCAAACGGGTGTTGAACATTTCAATCGGTCGAACGGGAGGAACCTTTAACGCTTCAAAGAATTGCACAGTTTTTTGATCCAGGTCGGCGAGGTTTCGGATCACGACAAATCCCCAGCAATCGTCCGGGATTACGGATAGAATATCTTCGGGGGGCGGTTGGGATTGGGCTTTGGCCGGAAGGGTCCAGAGACCCAGAATTACGACGATTCTCAACAGGCATTTTGTCATGGTCAGTTCTCCGATTACGACTTTATGTTAGCACAACGCCGTTGCGGCGTCATGGGAGAAGAGACGAGGATTGCAGAATTCGGATTGCAGATTGCGGGATGAAGAATAGAATTCTATTGGTCTATGAAACTCTCGCGCCGCCCTTCGGGCGTGCCGCTAAACGGGATTGATGTAATTTGTCGTGAGGTATTTGGGTGATGTTGTCAACCGAGGTTCAGCAGAAGTACGAGCAGATGCAGGCGATATTGCGATCGCTGGAGCGTGTGGGAGTGGCGTATTCCGGCGGCGTGGATTCGACGCTGGTACTTCGGGTGGCGGTGGATGTGCTGGGGAAGGACAACGTGGTGGCGGTTACCGGACGCAGTCCCAGTATGGCCGATTCGGAATTTGAAGAGGCGAAGAGGCTTGCTCTTCAGATGGGTTGTCGGCATGTGGTGATTGAGACCAACGAGATGGATGATCCGGAGTATTGCGCCAATCCACCCAACCGCTGCTATCACTGCAAGCAGTCGCTTTTTAGGGCGATGCAATCCGTTCTTCGCGAGCACGGCATCAGCGTCATGGTGACGGGGACGAATGTTGACGATCATCAGGACTGGCGGCCGGGGATAGCGGCGGGGGATGCGTTTGGAGTGCGATCACCGGCGGAGGAGGCGGGTCTGGCCAAATCCGATATTCGCGAGTTATCGCGCGAGTTGAATCTGCCCACATACGACAAACCAGCGGCGCCGTGTTTGGCGAGTCGCATTCCGTACGGGGAACCGATTACGGTGGAGAAACTCAAAATGGTCGAACGGGCTGAGGCGTTTTTGAAATCGCTGGGATTTTGCGAATGCCGGGTTCGGCATCATGGGTCTGTAGCCCGGATCGAGGTTCGCGCCGAAGACCTGATGCGGTTGATGGAACCATCGGTTCGGACCCGAATTGACCAGGCCCTTCGAGAAATCGGCTACACCTACGTCGCGGTGGATTTGCGGGGGTTTCGTTCGGGCAGTTTGAACGAAGCGATTCAGAGACGGGAGTGATTTTCGCGCGGGTTTACACCATTCTTATCGAGTGGATTCGCGGGTTCTGTTTCCGCGCGTTCCTACAGTTCTGTAGGAGACCCTCCCCTTACCCCTCCCTGAGAGGAAGGTAGGAAACGCGCGACCCTTCCTGTCCGTTGCTCAACAGACCATCTTCATTGGGTTTTCACCAGAGAATTTCTGTTTTGACGGGGTACTGGAACGGTCGGTTATCCTTCACCGGGTCCGCAGTCGGTGCAGTCGGTACCGAAAGTGCAGTAGTCGGTCGCAGCGCCGGGTCGGCCATCATCACACTCACCATCTTTTGCGAACTCACAAATATCCGTGCATGGGCCGGCGTTTTCGTTGGCGTTGCCGTTGATATTGGTATTGCCGTTTGTGTTCAGGTTCGAGTTTTCATTCTGGGTGGAGTTTTGGTTAGCGTTGCCCTGTGAGGAGGTGTCACCACAGGCGCCGATCCAAAGCGTGATGCCAATAGCAAGCGATGCAATGATGAGTTTATTCATTCGAGTTCTCCGGAATTTGAGGGCAATGAATTCATTTTGGGTCTTGGGTTACTGGTCGTCCGTTTTGAGGACGGGGACGGGCGCGTTTTGCCAAAAACTATCGTGAATGGTTTCGTGGGGGGGGGCTACGGTGCGATGACCGTAGTGGCGGATGATGTCGTGAGCTTATTCGAAAGAATCAGAAATCGGGACAAAGGAAAAATCAACGCCGGTTGTGCTGTTAAATCACGGACTCCAAGAGGTTTCCCTGTGGCGTGGACTTGGCGTCAAAGCAGGAGAGCCGTTCACCCCAAAGGAATTATAGAGCCTTCTGAATAACCTTGACAGACATGGTAGAGTGTGGGTGGTGTGGGATCAAGGCAATCTTTTGAGCAAGGAGGCGAGCGATGGAACGACGACTGGCAGAACGAAGTTTTGTCGATGAGATGACCTGTGACCT
>CAIVHJ010000031.1 GCA_903905665.1 uncultured Phycisphaerales bacterium | reverse complement strand
TCCGCGGGCGAATCCGGAGAATCCGGCGGACCAAACCATTCACCCTGACACGCCAGAAACAGACACACCGTGCCAACAAGCGCTAATGATCTCAACATAGAGTTTCCTTCACCAAAAGTAGAACTTTCTCTGCGCTCCACCTGGTCCTGACAGAGTACCCCCTCGCTGATACTGCGTACCCCAAGTGTACAATATAGAATTTCGGCCGATCCAAGCCGTACCATGATCAGGCGAGACGAAAAAACGTTATGGGCACCAACAACGTCCGAGAACCCGGCAGGAAATGATGAATGACGCATTTCCGGCGCGCCGGAAAACACGGAATTCACTGCACCCCCCGGCAGGATGCCGAGACCACACAAACCCGTACCACGCAAACCCGGAAATCCTCAACTGTCAGAGTGACAGGGACACGTTGATCCGATACCGCGTTTTTGACAGGCAGGAACCCGATGGACAGAATGACGACAGAATCGCATCTCATTCGGAGCCAAAAGAATACGCCGATTCGTCTTTTTCCGCACCTTGGCATTCACATTGCTAAAGAAAGCACCTCGGAGTAGGAGTCTGTCCCATCAGGAGATATTAATTGAGACTCGGATGGTGCGGATTGTTTTTCGGGAGTTTCTTTGATCCTGTATCATCAAGACCAATACTTCATTTTGTTGGTGGAGGAGAATCGCAATGGCCAAACTGGGAATTCGTCCGTTGGGTGACAAGGTGATTGTGGAGCGTCTGGCGGCTGAGGATGTGACTTCCGGCGGGATCGTTTTGCCGGACAGCGCCAAGGAAAAACCTCGTCGCGGTACGGTTCGAGCGATCGGCGACGGAAAGTTGCTGGATTCCGGAAAGCGCGCCGATCTGCAAGTCAAGAGAGACGATCAGGTCTTGTTCGGAAGTTACGCCGGAAGCGAAGTCAAGATCAACGGGAAAGAATATCTGATTTTGGACGAGTCCGACATTCTGGCGATTCTGGAGTCGTGACGAATCGTTTGTGAAACCTCTCTCGCATGAACGACAAATTGGAAGCGTCGAAAACTAGGCGTTGAAATAACAACCTACAACACGAAGCATTATCCACAACAAGGAGAATACAAGATGGCAGCGAAGCAAATAGCGTTTGACATGGAAGCCAACGAAGCGATTCGTCGCGGTGTGAACCAGCTCGCCAAAGCGGTTCGCGTGACGTTGGGGCCCTGCGGAAGAAACGTGGTCATCGAAAAGTCATTCGGATTGCCGCTGGTGACCAAAGACGGCGTCACGGTGGCGAAGGAGATCGAACTCGAGGACCCCTATGAAAACATGGGGGCGCAGATGGTCAAGGAAGTGGCCAGCAAGACCAGCACGGTGGCGGGTGACGGAACCACGACGGCGACCATCTACGCCGAAGCCATCTATGAAGAAGGCCTCAAGAATGTGGCGGCTGGTGCGAATGAGATGGAGCTCAAGCTCGGCATCGGGATGGGCGTCGATGCCGTGGTGGAACAACTCAAGAAAATGACGACCAAGGTGACGAGCACCGACCAGATCGCGCAGGTGGGAACCTGTGCCGCCAATCAGGACGCCGAAATCGGCAAAATCATCGCCCAGGCCATGGATAAAGTAGGCAAAGACGGCGTGATCACCGTGGAGGAAGGCAAGAGTCTCGAAACAACGGTCGAACTGGTCGAAGGGATGCAGTTCGACAAGGGATACATCAGTCCGCATTTCGTCAACAAACCCGAAGACATGACGGTCGAACTCGACAAGCCGTTTATCCTGATCCACGAAAAAAAAATCAGCGCAGTCAAGGATTTGATTCCCGTTCTGGAGAAAGTGGCCAAGGCCGGTCGTCCCCTTTTGATCGTTGCCGAGGAACTGGAGGGCGAGGCGTTGGCGACGCTCGTGGTCAACAAACTGCGAGGGATTCTGCCGTGTGCGGCTGTGAAGGCGCCGGGATTCGGCGACCGCCGCAAAGAGATGCTCGAAGACATCGCCGTGCTGACCGGTGGAAAGGCGATTTTTGAGGACCTCGGAATCAAGATGGAGAATCTGGAACTCAAGGACCTTGGAACCGCCAAACTGGTTCGAATCGACAAGGAAACCACAACGCTCATCGAGGGTGGTGGAAGCGCCTCGTCCATCAAGGGACGCATCGAACAAATCAAGAGCCAGATTGAAAAAACGACCAGCGACTATGATCGTGAAAAACTAGAGGAGCGGTTGGCGAAGCTTTCCGGAGGTGTGGCGCAGATTCACGTCGGCGCCGCAACCGAAGTGGAGATGAAGGAAAAGAAGGCCCGCGTGGAAGACGCGCTTCATGCCTGTCGCGCGGCGGTGGAAGAGGGGATTCTGCCCGGAGGCGGCGTGGCGGTGCTGCGCTGCATGGACGCGCTGGATGCCGCTGCCAAAAAAGCCAAAGGCGATGAAAAAACCGGCATCGAAATTCTCAAACGCGCCCTGCACTCGCCGATCAAGCAAATCGCCGAAAACGGCGGTCTGGACGGTTCGATTGTGGCGATGAAGGTGACCGAGAACAAGGACATCAATTTCGGTTACAACGCCCTGACGCGGGTGTATGGCGACATGATGAAGATGGGCGTGTTGACGCCGACCAAGGTCGAGCGGATCGCCCTGCAAAACGCCGCCAGCGTGGCCTCACTGCTGCTGACGACCGATGCCGCCATCTGCGAAATCAAGGAAAAAGAAACCGACAAGAAGACACCGGGAATGTAAAACCGAGCCGTAGATTTTGATCCCTGCAGGGACAAGAACCATTCATCGGGTTTCTTGTCCCTTTTTTATTCCGATTTTTTCGATGTGGGCCCGCCCCATCAGGCTTGCAGATCGATGTGGGTTTGATCCGGTGGAGCATCGGGATCGGGTTCTTCGGGCTTGTCTTCTTCCTTTTGTTCGGCGTCACCTTCCAGATAACGACCCATACTTCCGGTACCTTCGGAGTCGGTAAAGACCTGGCGGTCGTTATCGGTTTCATCGACCGAATCAGCCTTGTGATCGATCGCTCGTTCAGTCGCTCGCGCCGCCGAGGATTGCTGATTGCGGTCCGTTTCCAATACGCGCCCGACTTCATGCTGGACGTAACCGCTGCCCGCAATCGGCGTATTGGGCGAAACAGAGGACATAAACGTACCCTCAGCCCTTTTCCCCCATCCCCATTATCGGTCGTAGAATCCAAAACACTTGAACCGCTCGCTGAAAACGAACTCTCCACATGCAATTGTCACGAAAAAAGGAGGGGAGTGCCGCACAACGTCGCATCGTTCGAGTCAAAATCACGCTACCGCCGAGGCACAGCGGCGTTCACCCATGATGGTTTTGAGGCGGGTGATGACGGAGGAATGCATTTGGCTCACGCGGCTTTCGGAGAGGTCCAGTGTCACTCCGATCTCTTTCATGGTCATTTCCTCGTGATAATACAGAATCAGGAGGAGTTGTTCGATTCGGGTGAGTTGACGGGCAAAGATGTCTTTTAATTCTCGTTTGAGCGTCTCGGTTTCGGGGTTCAGGCTGTCCTCATCCTCGAGCAGGTCCATTTCACGAACGTCGCGGTTGGAGTCGGTTTCGTAATACTTTCGGGACAGACTGACCACGCTCACAGCGCTCGCGTCGCGGATGATTTTTTCAAAGTCGCCCGTCGGAACATTCATCCGAGTCGCCAACTCCTGATTGGTTGGAATGCGGCCCAGTTCCACTTCCAGCGAGCGGCGCAGCGATTCGATGCGCGTGGCGCGGTGGCGGACCAGGCGCGGGACCCAATCCATGGATCGAAGTTCATCGAGCATGGCGCCGCGAATGCGCGGGGCGCAAAACGTTTCGAATTTGACGCCGCGTCGAAGATCAAACGAATCAATGGCATCCATGAGGCCGAAGATGCCCGCCGACATCAAATCGTTGGGATCGACTTCATTGGGGAGTTTGGCGGAGATTCGATCGGCGCTGAATCGCACAATCGGCAGATACATCACCATGAGCTGGTTGCGGAGTTCGACGGTCGGACGACGATGATAACGGCGCCAGAGTTTGTCCACATCCTCGGTCAATACCAATGCCATGTGCACTCCTCCCTGAGCATTCGGCGAGCAATCCGTTTTTTTTCAGAACGACACCACCGATGGGATTTACCATGATCGAAATCACGAATCCGTCGAAGGCATTACTTGTGAGAGTTGAGGTCAACTCGATGGGTCAAAAGAATTATCGGAAGGCGTCAAACGATGGTGGAGCTAATTCCGGCTTCGGATTTTCTGGATTTTTCGGAATGATCCGGGCCGGGGTCGGAAGAAGTTTTTTCGGACGCACCCAGAATTTTTTCACGCTGTTTTTGATGATGTTCTCGGACCACGTGTTCGGCAGCCCACCCAATCACCAGTCCCAGAACGCAGAAACCCCCCATCGCCTCCAGTGAACGACTCAGGATGGTTTCGGGCTGATTTCTCGCGATCAAGCCCCCCACCATTGCCACGACAAAAGCCAAAAGCCCCAAAATGACCATCACCCGTCGCGCCATAAGGCAAGTCCTCGTCGTTTGTTTCCGACAACCCGTTAGTCAATCACCCCTCACCTGATTCGTATCCGTCTTCTCTCGTCTCTAGTTTCTAGTTTCCAATCTCCAGTCTCTATTAGAGAAACATCTGCGCCAGTCGCGCGAAAAATCCGGGTTGACCCGTCGGTTTTTGCATCTGGCGAATATATTTCTGCGCCAATGAACGAATGCACACGCTGGCATGACATCGCGGGTTCTCGATCACGAACGGACGGCGGCTCCGAACAGCGGAAGACACCGCCTCGTCCCGCAACACATAACCGGCGAACGTCACCGGAAGATTCAGAAATCGGGCCGCCACCGACGCCAATCGCTCGTACGTCTGCCGGGCCTCCGACATGCTGTCGGCGAAATTGACCAGAACCTCCACCTCGATCATCCGCTGATTTTGATAAAGCATCTTGATGGTCGCATACGCATCGGCGACGGCGGTCGGTTCCGGGGTAGTCACCATTAACACAATGTCCGCCGCCAGGGCCAACGTCAAAACGTTCCGCGAAATCCCGGCGCCCAAATCCATGATCAGAATATCCGACTGCGACTCCAGTTCCTCAAACTGCTGCAACAACTGATGCAATTGAAACTCCGACAGATTGGCCAGCGTTTCCAGTCCCGAAGCACCGGGAACAATCCGCAGACCCGCCGGTCCCTCCACGACAACTTCGTGCAGCGAACAACACCCCGCCACTACGTGAGACAAATTTTTGCGGCAAAACAAATTCAGCATCACATCGACGTTGGCAAGTCCCAAATCCACGTCGAGCAGCGTCGTCTGCAATCCACGCTGAGCCAGTTCCAGCGCCAAATTGATCGCCATGCTCGTCTTGCCCACGCCGCCCTTGCCGCTGACAATCGCAATCGATTGCGCCCCACGCGTTTGTTCCTCCACCATGGCACGCAATGCCTGCGCCTGATCGTCGGTCCATCGCTTCTCAAGAGCAATCATAGAATCGCCTCCGTGCCGATTTCGCCGAACACGAAATCGGAGGATTCATCGAACAGATTCCGGCACCTCTGCGGTGGACTTCCGCACACCGTCCAGAATCCATCGCGCTATTTGACGACCGTCTCCGGGTTCGATGTCGTCGGGAACATTCTGCCCCGTCGTCACGTACGAAAGTTTGACCGCCACGCGCTGCAACACATGAAACATCGTGCCGATTCCCACGGCTTCGTCCAGCTTCGAAAAAATAATTCGATTCACACCCAACTTCGAAAACTGCTCAACGGTTTTGAACAAAACAGCCTGCGCACTTTGGGCGGGCAACACCAGATGGGTTTCATCGGGACGAACCACGTCCAGAAACCGCTTCATCTCCATCAACCGACTGTCATCCATCTGACTCCGACCAACCGTATCCACAATTACCAG
Source organism: uncultured Phycisphaerales bacterium (assembly GCA_903905665.1). Classification (GTDB taxonomy): domain Bacteria; phylum Planctomycetota; class Phycisphaerae; order UBA1845; family CAIVHJ01; genus CAIVHJ01. Next base: position 16,091 of record CAIVHJ010000031.1, on the reverse strand, counting down.
ATCACAGTTCTGCAATCGATCCAGCGCCGGTTTCAAATCGTCGGGCGTCATCACGACTTCCAGCGGAATCCGCAGAATTCGTGCGTAGGTGCGAATCTGTTCCACCGCAGCCATGCGATACGTATCAATCGTGATCAAACCTACACGTTTCTTCTCGTGCAGGGAAAAATGTGCCGCCAACTTGGCCGCCGTCGTCGTCTTGCCCACACCCGTCGGGCCCACCAGGGCCACCACTTTGCATTGACCCGCCCGATCGGAAAGACAAATCGGATACGCCGGAGACAACTTCGCCGCTAAACGCTGAACCAGACAATCCTGAATCCGCGACGCGTCATTCCACTGACTCTCCGGAACGGATCGACGAACGTCTTCGATCAAACGATCGGCGAGTTCCTCCGCCACGTCATTCTCGATTAAACGCTGATAAAACGGTCGCAAAGCGGCTGGAGTCGAAGATTCGGTTTCACCTCGTCGGCGATGAACCAGATTGAGGAGAAGGGATCGGATGTCCTGCAGTTCCTGACGAACCACGACATCCAGCGACGGAGCTTGTGCGGTACCTGCGGCGGACACGGCAACTCCCTTTGCATCGAGGGCCGCTTTCGAGAAGTGGACATCCCGCGCTTGTCGTATGCTATCGGGTGTCTGTCGCGTTTGCAATGAAGAATTATTCCCCGCCGCCGTGATTTCCACCCGGTTCCTCGTCCCGACACCCCACAATCCCCCGTCCCGAATGGTACGAGTCCGAAGGATCACGGCGTCACGACCCAGTTCCCGTTTGACCTGCGCCAGCGCCTCCGCCATGGAGTCAGCCAGATATATCCTCGGTTGCGACGTCACTTTCATGGTTCACCACCACCATTCCCTTGGCTTCAACTTGTGTCCCGCGAACGATTTCGTTATACGCCAAAACGGCTACTTGCGGCAGCGTAGTTTCGATCATTTTGCGTACCCACCCACGGACCTGCGGCGAGCACAGCACCACCGGAGTTTGTCCCGCCGTGGATTGTACCGCACGCTCAACTTCCCGCTTGATCGCCTCCAACACCTTGCCCTGAATCACTGGCGGCATCGTCAATACGGCTCCGCGATCACCTCGCTCGATATGTTTGTTGATCAGGTCTTCAACTCGTGGATCTAAAGTCACACAATAAATTTTCCCGTCACGGGCGCGATGTATCTGACAAATCGTCCGCGCCATTGCATTGCGCACGTACTCAGTCAGGATGTCGGAATCCTTGGTCCTCGGCGCCCAGTCACCAAGCGTTTCGAGGATCACTTCGAGGTCTCGCACGGGCACACGCTCCCGCAGAAGCGATTGCATAACCTTTTGCACCTCACCGGCTTTCAGCACGTTCGGAATGACTTCTTCGATCAATTTTGGCGATTTTTCCTTGAGGTTTTCGAGCAGCCGATTGACGCTTTCTCGCGTCAACAATTCATCGGCGTATTGCTTGATTATTTCAGTAAGATGCGTCGCCAGAACGCTCGACGATTCAACGACGGTGTAATTCCGGTGCTCCGCCAATTCCCGTTGTTCTTTGTTAATCCAAAGCGCAGGAAGTCCGAAGGCGGGCTCACGTGTCTCAATCCCAGAAACCGGATCGGTGACCAAACCGGCATTGATGGCGAGGAGGTGTCCCGGCATGGCTTCACCCCGCGCGACCTCCACCCCCCTCAGCCGAATGGCGTACTGGTTGGGTTCAAGTTGAATGTTGTCCCGAATGCGAATCGGGGGAATGATGATCCCCAATTCAGTGGCCTGCTGACGACGGATGTTACTGATCCGTTCGAGCAGGTCCCCCCCTTGTTTGCGATCCACCAATTTGATGAGTCCATATCCGACTTCGAGTTCCATCGGATCGACGGCGAGAAAACTCTCGACCTTATCGGGTGGTTTGGCATCCGCGATAGATTTGGTGCGGAGGACGTGCTCCTGTTTCACCCTGACCTGCCTGAGCAGAAACGCCAATCCCCCGCAGGCAATGATCAAAGTAATAAGCGGAACTTTGGGCAACGGGGTGATCAGCAACGAACCCAAAAAGGCAGCCGTCAGCGCCAAGGCGATCGGTCGGGACGTCACCTGCGTCAGGAGTTCCTCGCCGAAATTGGATTCAGAGACGCTTCGACTGACAATCATCGCCGCGCCCAGCGACACGATGAACGCCGGAATCTGCGACACCAGTCCGTCTCCGATCGTCAAAATCGTGAAGATTCGCAGTGTTTCCGCGAAGGTGTAGGGCGGGTTCATTTCGATCATTCCGACGTAGAATCCGCCCAGAATGTTGATGAAAGTGATGATGATACCGGCGACGGCATCGCCCCGGACAAACTTGCTGGCGCCGTCCATCGCGCCGTAAAAATCGGCTTCGCGCGTGATGTCTTTGCGCCGTCGGCGGGCATCTTCATCCGAGATGATTCCGGCGTTCAGGTCGGCATCGACGGCCATTTGCTTTCCCGGCATGCCGTCCAACGTGAACCGCGCCGCCACTTCGGCGATTCGCGTCGCGCCCTTGGTAATCACGACGAACTGAATGACGACGATAATCAAAAAGATAATGGCGCCGATGGCCAGCGATCCGCCCGCCACAAAATGGCCGAAGGTTTCGATGACGCGTCCCGCGGCGGCGGTTCCATGGGCGGCGTTGGTGAGAATCAATCGCGTGGAGGCTGTGTTGAGCACCAGCCGGAACAACGTCAAACCCAGCAACAACGACGGGAAAACAGACAACTCCAATGGTGATTTCACATACATCACCGTCAGCAACACCAGCGCCGACAAGGTAAGATTGATCACCAGCAACAAATCCAGAAACGGCGTGGGCAGCGGGACGAGCACGACGAAGATCAGACTCAGGGCCGCCAGCGGCATGAGCAGGTTGCGGTTTTTCTGAATGAACAGAACCACCGAAGCGGGCAACCAGATTGCTGGAATATCTGCCATAAGGGTCTCAGTCCATCAAGCGAATCAACGGTTCACGTCACGAGTGAAACGTGAAGCGAAAAATATTTGTGCATCGTTTCACCCCATGCACCTCACGTCGTCGCAGCGGCGACGGTTTCGCGCATCTGCTGACGCCGGCCCGAAAGTTCATACACATAGGCCAAAACCTCCGCTACCGCCTTGTACAACGAAGGGGGAATTTCGTGCCCCACTTCGACGAGTTGATACAGTGTTCGGGCCAGGGGCGGACGTTCCACCACGGGGATTTCAAATTCCAGTGCGATTTCCCTGATTCGCAGCGCCATGTAATCCTGTCCCTTGGCGACGACTCTGGGCGCGTGCATTTCCTGATTGTCGTATCGCAGTGCGACGGCGTAATGCGTCGGGTTGGTAACGACGACGTCGGCCTGAGGGACTTCCTTCCGAATCCGCTGCATGGACAATTGCATCTGCACTTCCCGACGACGGCGACGCATCAGCGGGTCCCCATCCATTCGTTTCATCTCCTCCTTGACCTCCTCCTTGCTCATGCGCAAGTCCCGTTCATATTTGTATCGCTCGTACAGATAATCCAGAATACCGAGCACCAGAAGCACCAGCGCCGCCCGAATGCCCAGCGACAACATCAACTCCATGCCCAGTTTGAGCATTTCGGGAACCGCCAACTGCGACAGAAACAGGATTCGATCGATAGAATCGATGACGGCGTCGTACACGACGTACCCCACCACTCCGAGTTTGAAGGAGCAGATCAGTAATTTGACAACTGTGCGGGCGTTGAACAACGTACGAAATCCGTTGACGGGATTAATCTTGTTGAAATCCGGCGTGACGGGAACGACCGTCCACAGCGGTCCCACTTGCAGGAGAGAAACGGCAATACCCGCCACCATCAGCAGTGCCAAAATCGGAAGCACAATCTGCATTACCTCCAGCAACGACCAGCGACCCAACAGAAAAAGCTGGTCCACCTGCAGGAAGGAATCTCCGCTTCCCCCCAACAGATAGTGCATGATGTTAAACAAACGAGAGAGGATGTATCGATTGAACATCCACAAAACCAGTAACCCCACCAGCAGCAAAACCCCCGCCGAGAGGTCCTGACTCCGAGAGACATGTCCGCGTTCGCGCGCCTCCTGGCGCCGTCGCGGGGTCGGGGCTTCAGTTTTTTCTTCATCCGCCATGCAGCACCCTCATGTGCCGATTCGCAGCACCGAGCGAATCAGATCGAATGCATCCTCCAGATAGCCGTACAACAGATCATCCAGATGACTGATGCCCATCGCGGCGAAAAACATTCCCACGCACACCATGATCGGAAATCCGACCGACAACACGTGCAACTGGGGCATCGTTCGCGAAACAAATCCCATGCCGATCTTCGTCACCAGCAGCGCCAGAATGGCGGGTCCGGCCACCCGGACCGCAAATTCCATCGACAAACCGACCAGATCCGTCATAACTTGCACGACCGGGGGTCCGGCGGTGAACGTCATGACCGGTACCGTCGCAAAACTTTTGAGCAACACGTCGAGCATGACGCGATGACCCCCCAGCATCAGAAACAACACGGTCGCCACCCAGAAATACACCTGACCGACGTCCGAAGTCTGGGCTTCGGTCGTCGGGTCGATAACCGCCGCCATGGCGATTCCGCATTGCTGCGAGATAATCATCCCGGCCATCTGCATCGCCAGCAGAATCGCACTCAAACCCAACCCGATCACCAACCCGATCACCAACTCGCCCAGCATCCCGACCAGCATGGCCGTTATCGTCAGGTCCGTCGGCAGCAACGGAGACAGGACCGGAAATACCAGAGATGAAATCGCCAAAATCAGCACAACCTTGATCGGATAGGGAATCAGCACGCTGCCGAACATAGGCGCCGTCAGCATCACACCCGACACCCGCGCCAAGACCAGCACGAACGCCGGCAGCAGCAAATTCAATTCAACCCATCCCCAGGGCAACATCGGAACAACCTTTAGTCTCTCTCGTCACCGGTCGGATGCCGGTGCCACATCGCTTCACGTTTCATGCCTCACGTTTCCTACCACGGCGACTCGCCGAACAAAACTTGCGAATATTCCAGCATCAACGTCGTGACCCACGGAAAGAAAAATGCCGCAACGGCGCCCATGGCCACGATTTTTGGCACAAACGACAGCGTTTGTTCGTGCAACTGGGTCACCGCCTGAACCAGCGCGATGACCAGCCCCACCACCATCCCGATGAGCAGCACGGGCGCTGAAATGATCATCGACGTCAGGAACGCCTCACGACCCAGGTCTAATGCTTGTTCAAGGCCCATAGATTGACTCCTGATCCAAACTACACTCAACCGCTCAGAATGGGCACGTGATCGAAACTGTCGAGCAAGCTTCCGACGACCAGATGCCACCCGTCGGCCAACACAAACAACAACAACTTGAAGGGCAGCGAAATCAGCACCGGCGGGAGCATCATCATGCCCATCGAAATCAGAATGGACGCGATCACCATGTCGATCACGAGAAACGGAAGATAAATCCGAAACCCCATGATGAACGACGTTTTGAGTTCGCTCAGGATGAACGACGGAATGAGCACGGTGGACGGAACGTCTTTGGGAAGGACCGACTCGTTCGGCTGGATCGGCGTCGTACGCGAATAGCCCAGAAACAAATAAATGTCCTGCTCGTTTCCGGTCTTTTCAATCTGCCGAAACATGAAATCCCGCAAATGCATCATCCCCGCGTCGATCGCCTGTTTCTGCGGGATCTGATTGTTCATATAGGGGTCAACGGCATCTTCCTTGATCCGAGACCACGTGGGCGCCATGACCAGCATCGACATGAACAGCGCCAAACCCATCAGAATCTGCGTGGGCGGCAACTGCGGGGTGCCGATCGCCTGACGCAGCAGGGCGAGCACGATCAGAATTCGCGTGAAACAGGTCATCATGATCACGATCGACGGTGCGATCATCAGCACCGTCATGATCACGAAAATCTGCATCGTCGAACTGACGCCCTTGCCGTCTGTGGCGGTCGGCAGAACCTGCCGGACATCAGGAATTCCAATAGGATTGTCGATCGAGGATGGGGGAGGAGAAGGACGAGATGGCGCAGCCTGAGCCACGGACGTCATCACCAAAACGATGATCGTGCATCCGAGAATCCATCGCCGCCTTGAGCATCCATGCTCGAACATTCAGCGCTACTCCTTAGCGCCGCCAATCGGGGCGAACAATATGTCATCGGCGTCTGGCGAACTGAATTGTGTGACACCGACCTCTTGTGAACCGAATTGTGCAGCACCGGCGTCCCACCGGTAAAACATCCATTGGAAGCAGCCGATGAGATATCGGCCGCGATCACCTCATCGCGTATCCGCCGACTCCCGTTGCAGTGTCGTCGTCAGAGTCTTGACCTTTTGCAACAAACCCCGCAACCGTTGCCGTGTTTGATCCATGATCGCCTGATCCGGAACCCGGGGCGGTTCGGCGGGTTCATCGAGTTGTTCGTAAACGGAAAGTTCCTGACCCATCGCCTTGTGAAAATTCTTCTCACCGGCGCCGGCTGTTTTGGCATCCGTGGTCAACCAGGCAACTTCTTCGGGATCGTCGATGGTGGCTAGAGGATTCATCTGTTCGTTCGTCACTCCGATCAGCATCATCCTGCGGCCCAGTTTCACCACCGCCAAAAACTGCTTCGGCGTCAGATAGGTTTTGTGCAACACCTGTATCACCGACGTGTTTCCCAAGGCTCCACCCGGCATGATCTTTTTGACGCCCCAGGCACACAGTGCAATCAACCCCAGCACTACACCCAGCGCCGTCATCGTGCTGCCGACCCAACCGGTGGTTGCGCGGTGAGAAGCCTGGGACCGCTTGTCGGCCGTCGCCGCTCGGTTCTCCCCAATCGGTCGATCGCTCAAATCGCGAATACCCGATGAATTCCCCGCCGGCGGAGCCGTCGGCGCGACCATTCCCGAATTCGCCTGCACCTGAACCGGCGCGGATGAATCCTGCCCCACGGCAACCTGGGAAAAAGCGAGCCAAAACCCGACGAACGTACTAATTCGGATCAATGAAATGGACATGAGACGTGCACCATCCATGGCGATTGCGGGCCCGGCATCCTGCTAGGCCGTTTGAAAATCTTGCGTGATTTCCGCTACGATTTCGTTGACACGCACACAGAAGTTGTCGTTCAATACCAGTACTTCCCCTCGCGCCACAAGCCGGTCGTTCACATAGACATCGACCGGATCACCCGCCAGTTTTTCAAGCTCCACCACCGAACCCTCGCCTAGTCGCATCACCTCATCCACAAACATCCGGCATCGACCGAGCTCGATTTTGACCTGTAGCCCCACATCCTTGAGCAGATCGATGGTCTGCGTGTGGGCAGAACCGGTTGTTCCAAAATCAGGAAGATCAAATGGCGAGGCGCCCGAAGGGGATGGTGCGTTCGGTTTTGGGATTGAAGCTGATGCCTTGGCTTGCTCCATTTCGGCGGCAATAGCAGATGCCACGTCATCAAACGGACGACCCGCTGAATCCACGCGCGAATCCCCGACCGACCCTGCTACCTCCTTCACAACATCCTTGACTTCTTCTGCCAGTGAAGCGGCGCTATTCAGCAACGAGTCGATGTCATCCTGTTTGAATGGTTCTGCGGAGCTCGAAGGGCCTCCCGCCGAAGCGGGATGAGTCGAACTCCCTGCGTTCGATGGCTGTGGTGAGGGCGGAGTTTTCGCGGCCTCTTCTCCTGTTAAACCGGATAAAGCCGCATCAATATCCTGTTGGCTGAGTGGTTCTTCGGACATTTTGAATCGCCTCTCCTAGGCTTGCGCGAGAACACCGTCCATGGTATCGAAGTCCGATATCTATTCATCGGCTAAGTGTCAGTCCCCTCTTGATTTGCTGAAATCCGCAATAATCACGGATTTAACGAATGACTCGTCCTTGGTAATTTCGTCAAGATTGGTCTTAAACAGACGACGCATGGTACTTAAGTCCGCTTCGTCCATATACTTCGGGTCAGCACCCCGTACGACCCGGCTCAAAGTATCCCGAATGGTGAATTGATTGTTTTTGAAACATTCTTCTATCGCTTTTTGATTCTTTGTGTCAACTTTAACGTAAACGCTTATTCTATAAACATATACGATCCCGCTAACGCTGTTGAGGGAAACCAGGTCGGTAACAACCGGGATTTCCGCCTCTGTCGGAATGACCTTGCCCTGTTCATCGACAAGAGGTTTTGCGATTCCTTCCTCTATTGTCTCAGAAGCTTGTGTTTTTGCGGGACCGGCACCCATCATTTTGAACGCGAAAAACAAGCCCGCTCCTTCGGCGAGCATGAGCGCACCTACTACGATGATGGTCATCAGGTTACGGTTTCCAGTCTTGGCTGGTTTAGGCTCTGCAGGAGGTGACTGAGCCTGCTGCTGTTGCTGTGAAGGAGGTGGTGGTTTTGAGGGTGCTGAATCACCCGCCGGTGCTTTTTCGGTCGCCATGGTTTATCCGTCCTTTTGGGAGTATGGTGCTGATTGTCGTGCTTGGCGCAGATTACATCCTTGCCGTGCGCCGCAAATCAGACAGAATGTCCCACTCGAATTATCGTAATTTTGTGCGACCCACTTTTGATTTCAGTGCTCATATTCGCTGAAATCCATGCGATTACTCAACGTCCAATCAACAACAGTTCCTGCAAAAGTTCGTCCGCCGTCCGAATGACGCGACTGCTGGCGGAGAAACCGGTTTGGGCGTTGATCAGTCCGATAAATTCTCGGACAAGATCGACATTGCTCATTTCCAGTGACCCGGCTTTAATCCGGCCGGCATTTGATTGTTTTGGCGCGACAATGTTCGGAGTGCCGGAGTTTTCGGTGATGGTGAAGTTATTATCGGGCAACTGCTTCAGACCGTTGGGGTTGGTAAAAGTCGCCAGTGCCACCTGCCCCAATGTCTGCTCCAGACCATTGCTGAAGGTTCCCGTAATTACGCCGTCCTCACTGACGCTGAAATCCACGAGCACGCCGTACGGTTTTCCATCCTGATTGGTGATGTGAAAATCCGAGCTGGTCGTTCCATTGTTCAATCCGGTCATTTTTGAAAAATCCATGGTGAATTGCAGGGGATCTACGGCACCGGTACCTGCGAGGTTGACGCTTAAGTTATTTCCAGTTGAGCCGAGGAACTGGCCGTTTTGATCAAAGGAGATCGTGCCGGAGCCCAGCACGTTGGAGAGGTCTGAGTCATCTTCAGATTCGGCGTAGTATTGCCAGGTGGTTCCGGCGTCTCCTTTTTGAATCTGGGCGAGTCTCAATCGGACGTTGACCGGATTGCCGAGAGAATCATAGACCTGAAAACTGGTGGTGACGCCTTCACCGGTGGCCTGAGTCGTCGTGGAAAACGTCAAGGGAGCCGTACTTTTTGTTTGATTGACGATGTCTCCCGCGCTAACCTCGACGGCATTGGCACTGCCGAGATTGCTCGATATGACGATCTGGCCCTGATTGTCGATGGTGACACCGGCGCTTTCACCGAGAGTCGGATCGGTGTTGATCGCGAAGGCGCTCTGCATGTTATTCATCAGGTCACCGACCGTGGTCACATCGGTACCGACGACAATGTTCTGATCGGGCAAATCAAATCCGCCCTTGCTCACACCTGAAATGCGGATGGTATCTCCGGTGGAAAAGAGGGCGGTTCCAGAATTGTCCACAAGATCGGTGAGGGCCGTGGCCGCGGTGGCGGGGCCATTCGCGGTCAGCAAAGGAGCAGAAGTCTGGACGGCCCCGGAAGTCGCCAGTTCGGAATCGGCATTGAGGTTTCCGTCAAATTCGGTTTGAGCGGTGGCCTGCACCTGAGTCAATGTTCCGATGGGAATCACCAACGCGGAGGTAGCGGCGGTCGTGTCGATGTTTCCGGCGGCATCGGCCTGCCATCCCTGGACGAAGTAACCGTCCTTGCTGACAAGGTTGGTGTTGGTGTCCAGTCCGAAAGCGCCGTCGCGGGTATAGAATTGCTCGTTGGATGAATTTTTCAGGACAAAGAATCCTTCGCCTTCGATCGCCAGATCGGACGGATTACCGGTGGGTGAGATCGATCCTTGAATGAAGCTTCGCTGGATGGCGCCCAGCGCGGTTCCCAACCCGACCTGACTTGGGTTGGTTCCGCCGAGTCCGTCACCCGGGGCGGTTCCATCGCGAAGCGTGAGGGCGAACTGCGTTTCGAAATCGGCGCGATTGGACTTGAAGGCGGTGGTGTTGAGATTGGCGATATTGTCGCCGATGACTTCGAGTGCAATCTGGTTGGCGTACAGCCCCGAAGCTCCTGTGCTCATTGCCTGTGTAACGCTCATATAAAACTCTCCCTAATAGTCATGCCGCAGTGGATTGTCCCGCCGGTTTCACACTGACGAGATCGGAGAAAGCCACGATTTCGCCGGAATCGAGTTCGAGCATGACTCGCCCTGCGATTGTTTTGATTTCGGTGACGATGCCCGCGATGGGTTGGATTTCACCATCCTTAAGGACGTTGGCGGTGACTTCCTTGCCGATCAGACCATCCGCCAATTGTTCGATCGAAGTAACGGATTTGATGTTTTCCAGCGGCAACTGAGTTCCGTTGTCCAGTTGCAAAATCGCCTGGCCCTGATCGTTGAATGCGACACCGGTTACCACCCCGCCGGTCGTATACGTGCCGCTGGTGCCTGTCAGTTCGGTGCTTTCGACATATTTTCCGATCAACGTAGCGGCTGAACCGAATCGCTGCTGTTCCATGAGAGACTTCATGGAAGTCGTCATTTGCTGGTTCATTTCCATTTCGCGCAGAGAGTTGATCTGCTGGAGCATTTTTTCATTGTCGGTCGGTTCGAGCGGATTCTGATTCAGCAGGTCGGTGATCATCAACTGAAAGAAATCGGAGCTGTTGATTGCTCCAAATCCACTGGAAGTGGTTTGATTCGCGGCATTTTGCTGGGATAACAGGTTGGTGGCTGTTGCGGAGACGTCCATTTTTGTTTCTCCTACTGGTCGATGCCAGTTGAATGCGGGCACGGCATGCCGTGCCCCTACTTTTTCTTTCCCCTCACCCTACCCTCTCCCCCAAAGGGGAGAGGGGTGATGGTATTATGTCTGAGTTCAGGGTTCTGAGTTCCATGTTCAATTCGATTATGCACGGATATCCACATGTTGCTGAGAGGCGGGACGTGAATCGGTTGCATTCGATTCCATCCCACCTGAGTTTTCGGTTTCGAGTTCTTCTTGGCGTTGCTGTAACGATGACGAAGGATCACCGACATCAGAGAACGGCTGTTGGGCAGCCTCATCCTGAGTCGATTGCGGATCGGATTTGAACGCTTCGTTTTGTTCCTGATCCCAAATCACTTCGTAATGCTTGAGTTGTAAACCCTGTTCTTTCAGAGCTTCGGACAGGGTGGAGGCGCCGGATTGCAGCCAATCGCGAACCTCGTTTTTTTCGGCGGCAATTCGAATGTGCATTTCGTCGTCGATGACGCGAAGATCAATTCTAAGCCGGCCCAGTTCCGGGGGGGACAGTTGCATTTTGATCACCGATTCTCGCGCATCCAGATTGGAGCGAATCACGTGCAACACATCCGAAATCGTTTTTCCCGATGTGGTTTTGAGCATCGGGGATGATTCGATTTTTCCGGGCGTAGTTTTTTTCACGTCGGCGTGCTGTCGGAGATCGGCAGATTGAGTCCCTGAATCGTGTTGCATTTGATTCTGAGTTTGGATGGCCCGGGGAGTTTGCAGACCTCGCAGATCGGTCGAAGTCGTCTGAGAAATGGTCTGCGTGGGCGATTTAGCGATGACCGGTGCGGGGGTAAGAACGGAGGTGACGGCTCCACGCTCAAGAGTCGTTTTGGTCCCGGTTGCTACCGGCGCATCCGTCGCGGAATCCGATCGAACTACAGTGAGAGGCTGGACAAGAGTTTTGATCCTGTCGGTCGGTTCGGCATCGGAGGGGGTCTGAAGGAATGTCGTCGGCTTGGAGGGTCGCGTTTCCGGGTCAAAGGCCGGCATCGGAGAAGTGGGTTCAGGGCCGGGACGCGCCCTGGATTGCCCCCCATCCTGAGCGAGACTCATCGTACCGCTCGACGGAGTCTTTTTGAACAGGCCGGCGAGTTGTCCGAAACCCAGTTCGGCCCGTTCGACCTCGACGGCGCCATAGCGCAGCGGATGATGGATATCGGGAGATGCGCCACGTTTTTGAGTTTGTTCGCCGGCCCGACGAAAATCGTCATCGGTGATTCGCTGATTGGATTGGGCGAGCACATTGGCGTGGGCGACTTCCTGGGCGGCCGCTTCCCCGCTCAATTCGGCGATTCTGGATTGTCCGGAAAGAATTTGCATAAGAAAATCAAATCCGTCCTTACGTCTCGACGGTGGGTTTGAATCCGTCGAAGCGGGAACCTTCGGCGACACGGGAACGGGTTCAATGGCGGTCGTCATGGTTATGATGTTCCTTCACCGCCGGTACCGACGGCCACCGGCTGTTTGAGCATTTGGGTGATGACGCGATCGCGCCACGCTTTTTGTTCGGCTGTTTTGCAGGCGTTGAAGATTTTGGTCCGTTTCATTTCGTCCATGCTCTGCAGAATCTTGACGCAATCGGGATCGCCCTTGGTCATGAGGACTTCGACGGCGGCGACCGGTTTGATGTTTTCGATGGCGCTGACGACTTCCAGGTAGCTGCTGCTGAGCGCCTGCTCCTGTTTTTTCTTTTGCATTTGCTCCTGTTCCTGAACCTGTTTGGTGTGTTCATCCTTATCCCGCTGGAAAGTGATCATGCGTCGATCGAGAAGGTTTTGGCGATGTTTGAGGTCCTGTTCCTCCCGTTCGAGTCGGAGTTGCTTGATTTCGCCTTCTTCGAGGGCCTGTTTGATTTTTTCGGAAGAGGATTCGGCCACATCTTCAGGTCGTGCCGTCGCCGAGGCTAAGGCACCTTCGGTCGAGGCAGCCGTCGTGTCGATTTCCCCTCGGATGACGGCAGCGAGGCGGTTGACTTTTTCCGCGTTGAGTTTCCCCTTGTGGAAAAGAAATCCGAAGAGTCCGAGCATGGCCAGCATGTTGATCAGTGCCAGCATCGCCAGTGCGTTGTAGAGTTGTTTGACCATAGGTTATGCACACTCCGCATGTAACCGGCCGTAAATGAACCGTCCGATCGACAGATCATCGGCCTCGAGAATTTCCTGTTTTTGCAGTTGTTTCTGATATCGCTGCCAGAGCCGCTCTCGGAGTTTCTCGAGCACTTTGACTTCTTTGGCGGCTTCGGACAGCACCAGACGCTCCTGTGCCAGTTGCTGGTTCAATTGTCGCAGATGGAGTTGGGCTTGCAGTCCCATCTGGTGGAGATGCGAGAGCCAGTACCGTTGTCGGCTGATGAGGTCCACGTCAACGGAACCATTTTGCATCTGACGCTGGATGTCGGTCACCGTGGCGATCGTCTGCTTTTGGAGATTGTTGATGTGTTTTTCCTGCGCGAGAACTTCGCGAATGCGCCGGGCGACGATTCGTTTTTTCTCATCTTCCTTTTGCCGTCGAACCCGCAAGACGGTTTCGAGTCGGAATTTGAATAGCTTGGCCATGGTTCACCCGCTACGCCGAAACCCGGCGAGCTTTGGGAACTATCTTTTCTTCAACGGCGGTAATGTCGCGTGCCAATTGCACGAGATTTTTGCGAACGTGGGAAAATTCCACGTGTTCCGCAATCGCCTGTCGCAGAAATTCGTCGATTCGCGGTTTGGTCTGAATCGCCACGTCGTAGTCGCGATTGCTGCCCATCGCATAGGCGCCGATGTTGACCAAATCCTCGATGTCGCTCCAGATGCCGAGGACTTTTCGGATTTTTTGTGCGGCGCGATAATGTTCGTCGTCCACGACGTCAACCATCAACCGGCTGATGCTGTTGAGCACATCCACCGCCGGATAATGTCCCTTACCCGCCAGGGCGCGAGACAACCAGACGTGCCCGTCGAGAATGCCGCGCACGGCGTCGGAAATCGGTTCGTTGATGTCGTCGCCCTCAACCAACACGGAATAAAAACCGGTGATGCTCCCCCTGTCAGTTTTGCCCGCGCGTTCGAGCAGAATCGGCATCAGCGCGAACACGCTGGGGGTGTAACCCTTGGTGGCCGGAGGTTCGCCGGCGGCGAGTCCGATTTGTCGTTGGGCCATCGCCAAGCGAGTGAGTGAATCCATCAACAGCAGCACGGTTCGGCCCTGATCGCGGAAGTATTCGGCAATCGCGGTCGCCACAAAACACGCTCGGACGCGCATGACGGGCGACTCGTCGGAAGTGCTAACGACCAGTACCGAGCGTTTCATGCCTTCGGGACCGAGGTCCTTGATGATGAAATCCTTGACTTCGCGACCCCGCTCGCCTACGAGCGCCATGACGATGACGTCGGCGGAGGTGTAACGCGAGATCATCCCCAGCAGGATGCTCTTGCCGACACCTGTTCCGGCAAAAATACCGATGCGCTGTCCGGTGCCGATGGTGAGCATGGCATCCATCGAGCGGATTCCGGTGGCAAGAACTTGTTCGATGGGAAGACGAGACATGGCTTTGGGCGCTTCGTGATAGACCGGATAAAATTGTTCGGAACGAATCGGGCCTTGGCCGTCGAGGGTGCGTCCCAGCCCGTCGAGGGTGCGTCCCAGCATTTCCGGCCCGACACCGATCAAGTGCAGACTGGGTTCGCTGGACACGGGATCGCCCACAGCGACACCCTGGGCGTCAAGCATGGGCATGAGGACGACGGAGTCGTCTCGGAATCCGACGACCTGCGCCGGGATTCGTCGTCCTTTGCGAGGTTGGATTCGGCAGAGTGAACCCACTTCGATCGGCAAACCCTGAGCCAAAACCGTCAGACCGGTCAGGGCGGTCAATCGACCCGTGACCTGAATGGGATTGGTTTGACGGATGATATGTCGGTGGTGTTCAAACACCCATTACTCCTGTTCGGTGGCGGTCAAAGTCCGGATGATCGTATCCAGTTGGTGATCCAGGGTTGCGTCGATTTCCTGTGTGATACTGATCACTTTCACGCCGCCCGGTGCGATCGCGGGATCTTCCACGATCGTAATATGTGGGAATCCATGGATGGGATCATCCGCAGAAGCCATGAATTTTTTCAGCGTGTCCTGATCCTTCGGATGGGTCCGAACCATCAGATCGGATTTTCCCACGACCAGTTCGAGCGCTGCGCGTAGATTGGCGACGACGGCTTCGCGGTGAATTTCGCCCACGGTCTTGGTCACGCGAACCGCCAGATCGAGTGCGAAATCCAGAATTTCATCCTGCGCCTGTCGAAGTCGATCTTCACGCTGGGCGCTGACTTCTTTGAGTAACGACTGGAGCGAATCGATCAATTGTTTCTGTTCGCGTTGAAAGTTTTCCAGTGCCGTATTGAATGCCTCGCGGCGACCCCGCTCCTGTCCGACGGGAATCCCCTCGGCGTGGCCCTGGGTGAATCCTTCGCGACGAGCGTGTTCGAAGATTTTGGGGACCTGGGCGCGGGCTTCGTCCAGGACACGACGGGCCTGGTCCCTGGCGGAGTCCATGATCCGAATCGCTTCGGCCTGCAAATCCCTCATTTGAAAGGTTGAGGTGGAAACAGGTCGGGCGGGAATCGCCCCTGATTTGAGAATGGTCGACATCCGTGTCTCCCAGGTCAGGTCTTTATTGAAGCACCGCACGGGCTAAAGCCGGCGGATCGTTCGTTGTGAAATTTCCAAAACGCAGTACGCTCTCTGGTTTCTCGTCTCCAGTTTCCAGTTTCTAGACAATAATGTCCTTTTCTCCGCCGCGACCGGCGATGATGATTTCTCCGGCGTCTTCGAGACGACGAACGACGTCCACAATTCGTTGCTGTGCGGATTCCACGTCGCTGATGCGAACGGGTCCCATGTATTCCATGTCTTCACGGATGAGCTGGACGGCCCGTTCGGACATATTGCGGAAGATTTTTTCCTTGAGTTCGTCGCTGGCGGTTTTGAGGGCCAGCGCGAGTTCGTCGTGATCGATTTCCTTCAGGACGGACTGAATGCCCTTGTCGTTGACGAGAATGATATCCTCAAACACGAACATGAGACGCCGGATTTGCTCGACGAGATCGGGGTC
>CAIVHJ010000030.1 GCA_903905665.1 uncultured Phycisphaerales bacterium | reverse complement strand
CGCCCGCCTCCACCGCCGGACGAACCAAAACCACACGTTTGATTTCCCCGCGTTTGAGCAGATGAACCGCGTACGCCACCGCCAAATACGTTTTCCCCGTCCCCGCCGGTCCAAGACAAAACGTCAAATCATGCCCGCGCAATGCCTCCAAATAACGCTCTTGTCCTTCCGTTTTCGCAACGATATGAACGCCGCGCGCGTACACCTCAATCGCCTGACCCGAATCGACTCCGTTTCCCGTCGGCGCTTCCTGTTCCTGATTCATCACTTCAAAAATCACGTCGCTGACTTCCTCTTCGTCAAGGTGATCTTGCCGGTGGAGCTTCTGTTGAAGCTTTTCCAAAACAAGCGCCGCCATCGTCACCGCCGGTGCATTTCCTGATAACCGAATCACGGAATCCCGCGCCGATATCTGCACTCCAAGCGACGAGCGTATCTGACGCAAATGTCGATCGCCCGATCCGAACAACGCCTGCCGAATCAATCCCTCTTCAATGGTGACTGCAAGATCCAAGGTACGCTCATTCTCCTTTGCTGATAAATGCCCCTTTGCCCGCCATCCATTGTATCTTTCAAGGGTTATCTCAACCACGCATGAAGCAACAGATATCCTACCGGTGCTGCAAACACAGGACTGTCAAGGAGATCGAGTATCCCTCCAAATGCCGGGATCAACTTGGCCGAATCCTTGGACGACGCATCGCGCTTGTAGATCGACTCAATCAGGTCGCCCAACTGTCCCAAAACCGCCATCGCCGCGCCAAACACCAGCCATTGCCACAGCATGATCGGGTCTCGTCCCATCTCGCTCGCCCATGGAAGATACTTTCCCAGCACGACCGCAATCACCATCGCACAGAGGAATCCCCCCACAAAACCTTCGACGGTCTTGGCGGGACTGATCGAAGGAATCAACTTGGTTCGGCCGATGGACATCCCTGTAAAATAGGCTCCGATGTCGGTCCCTTTGACCACCGCCGCAAACATCAACACCGCCCACGATCCCGTCGGACCCGGCAGCGACGTGCGCAATGCAGTGATGAACGACGGAAGCACCCCCATATATACCAAGATCATGATGCTGACAGATATGTCGCCGATACCTCGTTGTGTCTGGTAGCGAAGCACCTGCGTGATGGCGATCACCATTGAAACCAGCACCAACACGATCATTTCCCATTCGAACAGGTTGGATTCGGAAAACCTCGCTGGGATCAACCACGCCAACACTTGCAAAATCACCACGCCGATCACCACCGGCCACCCCATGGGTTTATATCCTGCCCCACGGGTCAGATTCAAAGCTTCCAGCGAACCCGCCACCGCCAGCAACAAAATGATCAGCGGGAGCACGCTCCCGAATTGCCAGTACGGACTGTGATCGAATCCGCGCGTACCGTAACTGACGGCAATATCACCCCAGAAAATGCCGATCAGTGCCGCAATCAGCAGCGCCCCCAGTGTCAGTCGATGCATCAGCATGGACGAATTCTAACCAAAGTCCTGCGTTTCACCACAAAAACATCGCCGTGATTCAACCCCTTCGCGCGTTTGTTCGTCCACATGTAATTTTAGAACCCATCCAAATACCCCCCTCTCTTTCAGGGAGGGGTTGGGGGAGGGTAAATGGGATAGGCTCTAATCCGGAACCAGAGAAGATCAAAAAACTAAAGACAAGACAATCCTGAGTTAGGTCACCCAACACAACCACTGGGCAAACGTGGTAATTATTGCCCATTTTGTGATGAAACTAGCATACGCAACATGTTTTTTTGCTTGTTTGAGCATTATTTACCGATTTTTCCCGTTTGGTATTCAATTTGCAGGTATGGTTATTTGACGTTGGGTGGGGACAAGAAGCCAAGCCGGGAGTGAGAGAGAGATTGATCCCCTGCAGACGAGGACGATGGAACGACTGGGTTCGAGGTGGAGTCAATGGACGTAGCCAATGAGGGGCTTGTGCCCGCGTGCCCTCACACGCCGGGAGGTGAGAGAGCCCCTCGAATCTGGGGACCGCGCGTTCTTTCATGGACGGGCGGTCTTTTTGTTGGTTAGGCATATCCTGATTGCAGGAGGAGCGTTTTTTCTGATAAAGTGTCGGTTTTTATTTTATCGGGTTGGGCGGCAGTCTCGCAAGTCTTTTGTTTTCAAGGAGATAGGGCGTGTAAAATTTTTTCAAAAAACATGAGCTGTTTGGGCTTCCTTTTGCGCCTTTATAGAT
>CAIVHJ010000029.1 GCA_903905665.1 uncultured Phycisphaerales bacterium | reverse complement strand
GTAAATCTTCAAATCCGGCCTCTGTCAGTGGACCCTTCCTGTGTTTGTTCCAGGACATTGCATCAACTTCTGAATCATCGTTTTTTGCAGAAAGCTTACCGTCTCGCGCCCGTCAGGGAGCATGGAAGGCAATGATGAACGCGGAACGATGAATGATGAACCATCAGAACCCCCTGCGCCGGCAGGGGATTGTCTTTCATTCCCCCCGCGCTAGCGGGGGTTGGTTTTTGCTTTCCTGCGCCAGCAAGGGGTTGCCACGTGCCGTTGCTCTTGAGCAGTGGTGTCCCGTCACGCAATGAAATTCGCTTTAAATTTCTAACTCCCTCCGCGATGGACACAAAGCTCGAGCTTTGTGATTCCCGTTCCGCGTTCATCAAAAATGCAATGGTGATTAATTGCGTTCTGCAAAACCGCTTCGTCACACAAAATCGCAGAAGTCGCAGGATCGGAAATGAATCAAAACACCGGTGCAACCATCAGGGTAATTATGAAGATATCTCGATGCGACTGGACAAACAACTCCTGAACTCTTAAACTCCTGAATTCTGGAAGTCCACAACTGCTTTCTGCCGCTGCGACTCATTGCCGTTGTGTTTCGGATGGGGAATGTCTTGTGCGTATCGCTTTGATCAATCCGGTTGTTGACGGAACTCAGGGATATCATACCGTGGGAAGTTTCATTCCCCAGCTCGGACTTCAGGTGCTTGCACAACTGGTTCCTGACGAACACCGCGTGGATATTATCGACGAGGTGTTTGGCACGCATCGCACCGAAATTTTCTTGCAACAAAACGGCTACGATCTCGTTGGGGTGACCTCGTATTCGAGCACAGCCACACGCGCTTATGAAATCGCCGAGCATTGCCGCAATCGGAAGATTCCCTGCATTATGGGAGGATCTCATGCGTCAGCCTGTCCTGAAGAGGCGGCACGATATTTTGATTCCGTCGCGGTCGGCGAATGCGATGAAGTCTGGCCTGAGATTCTCCGGGATGCGGCCGGGCGTCAGATGAAATCTCGCTACGACGGAACGCTTTCCGATCTGGAGACCCACCACTTCGGACGCGCGAACCAGTCGCTTCCGCCCCTTAACGGCCGCTATGATGTCGCCGCCATCCAAACATCACGCGGATGCCCGGTCGGTTGCGAATACTGCTCGGTAACACGTTTCAACGGCGCTCTCATTCGTCGCCGTGCCATCGCCGATATCATTGAAGAATGGAATCAGATTTCCCGTCCGTTCGTTTTTGTCGTGGACGACAATTTTTTCGGCATCGGTGCCCGTCATGCCGAATGGTCCAAAGAACTGCTTCGCGCTCTTATCAAACACGGCAAGCGACGGCAGTGGTTCAGCCAAACCACTCTCAACATGGGGGAAGATGACGAAGCGCTCCAACTGGCCTATCGCGCCGGTTGCCGCGGAATGCTGATCGGATTTGAGACGTTCAATCCCCTGTCGCTGCAAAATTACCACAAAGGAATCAACCAAAAACATCTGGACAATTATCAAGACCTTGTGAACGGATTTCACCGCGCCGGAATCGCCGTGTTTGGTGCATTCATCATCGGTTCCGACGAAGACACGCCCGAAACCGTCGCCGAAACAGCCCTCTCCGCCGTCCACCTCGGTGTGGACATTATCCAAATCACCAACCTGACCCCGTTGCCGGGAACCCGGATGTTCGAGAAATTTGAATCCACCGGCCGGTTGACCGCCACTAACTTTCCCGACGACTGGAAACGCTACACCTTTATCGAAACCGTTTATCAACCGAAAAACATGACGGCGGGCGAACTGGATGAGGCGATCTACGAACTCCGTCGAATGGCCGCCAACAAAAACTGGGTCCTCAAGCGGGCTTTTCGTACGCTCGTCAGAACCCGATCTATTCCCACCGCCTTGTTTGTCCTTGGCATGAATAGAGGATGGAAGAAACTCGCGCGAACCCTCGCCCCCTGTGATGCCCAGCGATTCGGCGCCACGTTGAAAAACTCCCCCCGCCTTGAAAAAATTGATCAGGCTTTCCAAATGAACCTTCGCACTCGTCTGATCACTTGATCTTCGATTCTGCTGCTGCGTTGCATCTCGGCATTGTGAAAACCCTTCTGCGTTTTTACCGCTGTGTTGAAATCGTTGGACTGCACAGGTATGATTCTTATGTTGCCGTGGATATGTGGCACCGCTTCTTTGCGTTTGCGGTGTCTTGTGCTTGTTTGGTGCAACAATTTCGGGGCGGTTAGCTCAGTTGGCTAGAGCGCCTGCTCGACACGCAGGAGGTCACAAGTTCAAGTCTTGTACCGCCCAGTCGGTCTGTTGGCACGCAATCGCATAATTCCGTATGTTCTGGATTCATTGACTCACACTGAATTATCACCCCCGGGTTGTTGCGAAGGATGCCCACGACAATGATCGACGGCTGCGGACGAACCATCGACCACCTGCGTCTGTCTTTGACAGACCACTGCAACCTCGCATGCCGTTACTGCGCTCCAGAGGACACACCGGTGCTGGGCGGCATGATCGAAGCGAACTTCGCCTTCGAGATCGTTCGTTGGTTGTCGCTCCAGCACGGCATTCGCCACATCCGGCTCACGGGTGGAGAACCTCTGCTGCATCCGCGACTAATCCCACTGATCGAGCGGCTGGCGGGACTGGACACGTTACACGAGGTCACGCTGACTACGAACGGACAGATGCTTGCTCAAAAAGCGGCGGCGTTGCGCGACGCAGGCCTGAACCGGATCAACATCTCTCTCGACACGCTTGACCCGCGACGCTTCGCCCACCTGACGCGCGGCGGGGACCTCGCGCGCACCCTCGCCGGTATCGAGGCAGCGGTAGCGGTCGGCTTGACGCCGGTAAGGATCAACGTCGTTGTACAGCGCGGACTTAACGACCACGAGTTGAACGACATTGCCCAGTGGAGTCTGGCGCGCGGCTGCACGGTTCGTTTTCTCGAAGTGATGCCCATCGGGCCGCTCGCACACGTGATCGATGAACATCTGGTGTCAGCCGCAGAAATGTTGGCGCAGCTCAATGAGCGTTTCTGGCTGCGCCCGATTCCGCAAAGCCTTGGCCAGCCGGCCGTCGATTACGCTGCTGTCGGTGTGGGTTTGCGCGGCGTGATCGGGATCATCGCACCGACCACCCGCCCGTTTTGCTCCCGCTGTCGCCGGCTGCGGGTTACGTCGCGCGGACAGCTCGTGACATGTTTGCATGATGACCGCTACTATGATCTCAGTCGGTGGTGGAACGGTCAGACGCTCGATGTCGAGGGTGCGGATGCGACGCTAAGTTCTGCGATAAACGAAAAGCCTGCTTCTGGAGCCTTCGTGCAGCTCCTGTGCATGCAGGCGCTGGGCGGCTAAACGGCAACGGCTGAAGGTTTAACGGGGCGTCTGGAGGATCCACGATGGCTGATCTCACACACCTCGACGATAAAGGTCAAATCCGCATGGTCGATATCGGCGACAAGCCGGTTACGGCGCGCCATGCCGTTGCCGAAGCCGTTTTGGTGACCGGTCCCGATGTGATGACTTTCGTGCGCGAAGGTCACACGCCCAAGGGCAACATTTTCGAGGCCGCACGCTTAGCCGGGATCATGGCTGCCAAGCGCACGGCAGATCTGATCCCGCTCTGTCATTCGCTGGCTCTCGACCAGGTCTCGGTGGACTTCGAAGCCGGGACCGATCGAATTCGAGTGGTTACTTCGGTGGCTACGCGATCAGCCACCGGCGTCGAGATGGAGGCCATGGTCGCCGCCGCAGTGGCCGGGCTGACGCTCTACGATATGCTTAAGGCGCTGTCACGCACCATGGTGTTGCAGCAGGTGCGACTGCTGGCCAAGTCGGGCGGCCGTTCGGGACCATATCGCGCGCCCGGATTTCAAGAGATTCAGGAGGCCAAGTGACCCGACAAGGAACGATCCTCTATGTCTGCACCGCTGCGCATAAAGGAATTGCGAAGACCGCAGTGTCCCACGCGATGCTGCATGAGGACTACGGTATCGAAGGCGACGCGCACGCGGGTCTGGGGCGCCGGCAGGTGAGCCTTCTGTCCGCCACAGACATTGACGCCATGCGGGCATGTGGGGTCGATCTTCAACCCGGCGCATTCGGAGAAAATCTGGTCGTCACCGGGCTTACGCTCGATGATCTGGGCATTGGTACGATTTTGCAGATTGGCCCGGCGAGACTTGAGATCACTCAGATTGGCAAAGTGTGTCATCATCACTGCGCGATCTATGATCGCATCGGCGATTGCATCATGCCCCGGGCCGGTCTGTTCGCCCGAGTGCTGACTGGCGGTGAAATCGCACCCGGAATGCCGATCACAATAACCACACTGGTGGCGCGCGATGCAACTTGCGCCGCGGGGTGAAAGTCTTATCCATAAGGGTGGGGGCGAATGACGCATTGAGTCCACCGACTGACCTATGGTATGGTATCCCCGTATGAATCTTGACCGAATTAACATCAGAGAAGCGATGACTTGTGCCGTGTTGGGAGCAGGGGGAGCTGTGGTCTTTCAATTTGTCTTCCCCGGAGGAGCGATCAGCACATTGATGCATCAGGTACTGCATCTGCCGGGACCGGGTGCAGGGATCGCCGTAATCATCGGTCCCTTCGCAATCATGATCGCAACGATTGCATGCTTCTTGAAACCGGGTGCCGGACGAGCCTTCATTGCCTCGCTGACTTTTGTGCTGATGCAGATCCTATTGAGCAAACTTCTGGTTGGCTCAAGCAATTCCAAAGGCATGTTGGGAAGTCCTTTATTTATCGCCGCCGTGAGCATCATGGGACTGATGATGGAATTATCCCTGATCCTCACGAGGAAGTTGGGCCCAGTTTGGCGGAGCATCATCGCAGGATCTTCGGCCAACGTCGCTCTGCTGGTATTTTGTTGGACGGTGATTTTCCCTCGCACCAACGGCTGGATTCAACTGGGCAGTATTCCCATCCTGATGGGATTGTGTCTGGTCTTCGGGTTGTTTTTCGGATATCTTGGCTGGCTGATATCAAGACCTCTTTCGAAAGTTCTGGCGCCGCAACAGTACAAGGAGTAGTTCCATGTGTGGTCCGGCGGATTTCGATGCTCTACAGACTTGCATTACCCGTGTTGCGGAACTTTCCGCAGCCGGATTGGGTAGCTACACCCTCTACGGAGTAACTTCTTTAGTCCACAAACTGCGCCAATCATCTCCGACCGTCCTCGCCGATCCGCTTCGTAGTATGCCGCTGGGCAGCGATGCGAGTGTCTTACTGGTTTTGGAATCGACTTGTCATCCCGAGGCCTTAACACCGATCCAGGAGGCACCAGGTGGTTCCAGACCGACGTGAGGAATGTCTGGAACGCTGTGTTGCTTACCACGGCCATATATGTACCGGACAGATACTGGGCGTCAGAATAGCACTCAAAGGAATGGAACTGGTCGGCACCACGGATCCCCGCAAGTTGATCGTTTTCATCGAAAATGACCGTTGCATCGCTGATGCCATCCAAATAGTCACCGGTACCAGAATCGGGCGGCGAAGTGCCAAACTCGTCAACTATGGCAAAATGGCCGCCGTCTTCCTTAACACGGACACCCAGAATGCTTACCGCGTCAGCATCCGTCCATTCGACAAGGTTGACGTTCATGATCAGGAAGCAGCGCGAAAGTTTCTACATGGCCCCGACGAAGAACTGCTGTCCTGGAAGAAAGTGCAGGTCCACCTCAATCGCGAGGACTATCCCGGCAAGCCCTTGCGGACCGTAACTTGTGTCGGTTGCGGTGAACGCGTATTTGACTGCAAAGAGGTCGTGACCGACCAGGGGCCGATGTGCTCGTCCTGCAAGCATGGCGCCTATTATCAAAGCGTGGAACAAACACTGTGAAATTGTTTGACGATTTGTTATCCAGTGTGGCTGGGAGCGACTGCCCAATTAAACGCGTGGCTGTGGGCTTGCACTGGACGGTTGTGGAAAGTCGTTACGTCGGCATGGCCCACACCTTCCGAACGGGTTGGAAGGTCGAACCGGACTCAGCCGGAAATCTGATCGGTAGCAGCACGCTCTCTCTGGCCAGCCGGATTCAACACTGGGAGATGCTGGAAACCGGACTGGGACTTGCTGCCCTCAACTCGCTTATCGAGCCGACTGGTCGCGTGGGGAACATCTATGAACATCTCTGCGGCTTGGCCGCGGGCAAGACCGTTACGGTAATTGGGCGATTCCCCGCCAACGACCAAATCAAACGTGCAGCAGCCAAAGCGTACTTCCTCGAAATAGACCCGCAAGAGGGTGAACTACCCGCCGGTGCCTGCGAGCAGGTGATACCGCAGTCTGATTGGGTCATTATCAGTGCCACAGCGATCATCAATAAAACTCTGCCGCGCTTATTGGAACTAAGCTCCAACGCGATTTCCGTAGTGCTCGGTCCCAGCACCCCACTCAACGATGTTCTGTTCCAACACGGAGCTCGCATTGCGGCGGGTGTTCGAACAGTTGACCCCGATGCCCTTTTCGAGAGCGTCATCCAGGGAGTGAAGCGGTTCAAGAATCTGGCCGGTATCGAGCCGGTCTTCAGACAAACCGAACGCCTGCCTGCCTTAATCTCTCGATCCAACGTCCTGCATAAAGGCGTGTAGTACGATTTGATTTTCCTGTTCCTGATGCTGGTCGTTGTACAAAAGCAGATTGGAAATCCGCTGGGTACAATCCACGATCAGTAAATCATCCTGGGGGGTAACGGTCTCCAGAGTATGGTGTAAATTGTCCATCAGGCGGCTCAACTCACCGTGATTCTGTTTCAGCTTCTCCACTCGCTTCGACAAAGTGGGAACTTTCTCAAGGACCGGCGTCAGATATCCGCCGTCCTCCTCGAGCGCCATGTGCTTGTGCATGTGGGCTCGGTAATGCTCATAACGTTTCTTGAGTTCTTTCAACCACTCCGCGCGAGAACCGGATGGAATTTGCAGAATCGTCTCTCGTAGCCGGCCCGCCAATTCTTCGACGGTGTTGTGTTCCACGCATATCCACTGTGCAATATCCTTGATGTCCTTGAGCGCCATAACAACCTCCGCCATGAATTTTCGGAGTGATCGATTCTCGCTTCTTCGGTCTCGCCCCGTCCCCCCCCCACTCGAAAATATCCACAGCGTTCGTTCGCACCGGCTATCGGTAACTGTTCAGGGCTTTCATGTAATTAGCCCGTTCGAACGCCGCCGGATCGGCACATGATTTTTGGCTCATGCTGCCCTTCATCTGCCGGATCGTTTCATATTCGTGCTCTTCCATCCACTCTTCGAGTCCGCCCAAGAGCGTTGGTATCTCCCGGACTCCGCTTCGCAGCAGCACGGAGCACACTTGCGTCACATCGGCGCCCGCCAGAATCATTTTGATCACATCTTCGGCGCGGTGAATCCCCGTACTGGCCGCCAAACTCGCTTTGATCCGTCCGTGCAGAATCGCCATCCAGCGCAACGGCAACCGCATTTCGACCGACGTACTCAAATTCAATTGCGGAACCACCTTCAGCGTTTCCAGATCAATATCCGGCTGGTAAAACCGGTTGAACAGCACAAAACCATCGGCGCCGGCTTCGTCAAGGTGCTTGATCATCGACGCCGTCGCGCTAAAAAACGGACTCAATTTCATCGCCACGGGAATTTTCACGCTTTTCTTGACGGCCTTGAGAATCTGCAAATAGCGATTCTCCACCTCTGGTGCCGTGTCATTCACTCCCGTCGCCACATAGTACACGTTCAGCTCCAGAGCGTCCGCACCGGCCGATTCGATCTTGCGAGCATAATCGGTCCATCCGCCCGGCGTCATTCCGTTGAGACTGGCGATGACGGGGATGCGAACCGCCTTCTTGAGATTGGCGATCTGACCCAGATATTCCTCCGGGCCCAGACGATATTCGCTCTCATGAGGAAAATACGTAATTGCCTCGGCGAAACTTTCGGTCCCGTGCTCCAGATGATACTCCAGTTCCGCCGCATCATGCCGGATTTGCTCCTCGAACAGCGAGTGCATGACCACGGCGGCGATTCCCGCATCCTCCATCTGACGCACCGATCCCACATTGGTCGTCAACGGACCGGCACCCGCCACCAGCGGATTCTTCAACTGCAATCCCATGTACGTTGTCGAAAGATTCATGATTCTTCACCCTGAAAAATGTGATGGTGACCCATCTTCCAATTCATCATTCATTACTCATCATTTTGTCATTCATCGTTCGCAATGATAAACTCATCCCGTTTTGCAGAACGCACCTCACTACCGTTTAGCGGCAGACTCGCAGGGTCGCGCGAACAATTGAATCCGGATATTGCGATCCTCGGATTATTCCGTACCCTCGGTTGCGGCCATGTTCCTCGCCGCCATGTACTCGTAAAAACTCCAGCGATTCACGGCGTCATGCTGAGCCATGATCAGTAGTTTCTTGGCGTTCTCCGGATTGCTCTTGGTCAGCATCTTGAACCGGTTCTGTGCGTAGGCGAAATCCTCATATCGAATCGACGGTTTCTTGGAATCCAGTTGCAGCGGATTCTGACCGGCCATCGCACGCTGGGGGCTGTATCGGAACAACGGGAAATGACCGCTCGCAACCGCCTGCTCCTGCGTTTCCATCCCTTTGACCATGTTGATGCCGTGCGCGATGCAATGACTATAAGCAACGATCAATGACGGGCCGTCATACGCCTCCGCCTCGATAAACGCCTTCACGCACTGATTGTCGTTGGCGCCCATCGCCACATTGGCCACGAACACGTTCCCGTAACTCATCGCCATCAATCCAAGGTCTTTCTTTCCGGCGGGCTTTCCACCAGCGGCGAATTTTGCCACCGCCCCGCGCGGTGTCGCCTTCGAACACTGACCCCCCGTGTTGGAATACACTTCGCTGTCGAGCACCAGCACGTTCACGTTCCGCCCACTGGCCAACACGTGATCCAGTCCGCCGTACCCGATGTCATAAGCCCAACCGTCGCCGCCGACAATCCACACGCTCTTGCGCACCAGCACATCGGCAAGGGAGAGCAGATTCTTGGCTTCGGGCGTGTCCAGGGTGCGAAGTTTCTGCTTGAGCGCCTCGACTCGTTTACGCTGCTGCTCAATGCCGGCTTCGTCTTTTTGGTTGGCGTCCATCAGGCCGGTCACCAGGTCGTGTCCGATCAACTCCGCCATCCGGGTCAGCATCTCCCTCGCATATTCGACCTGTTTATCCAGCGTCAACCGGAATCCGTATCCGAATTCGGCGTTGTCTTCAAACAATGAGTTGCACCACGCCGGACCGCGACCGTCGATGTTTTGCGCCCACGGCGTCGTCGGTAAATTCGCTCCGTAGATCGACGAGCACCCCGTCGCATTGGCCACGATCGCGCGATCTCCAAACAACTGAGACATCAACTTCAGATATTGCGTCTCCCCGCATCCCGCGCACGCCCCGGAATACTCGAACAACGGCCGTAGATACTGCGAACCCTTGACCGTAGCCACGTTGAGTTTGCTCCGATCCATCTCCGGCAGCGACAGGAAGAAATCATAACACTCGCGTTCGCTCTCGCGCAGCGGAATCTGCGGTTGCATGTTGATAGCTTTCAGGCGAGTTTCCTGCTTGTTCTTGGCGGGACAAACTTCCACGCACAATTCGCACCCGGTGCAATCTTCCGGCGCCACCTGCAGCGTCATTACCAGTCCCTCGAATTCCTTCCCGCGCGCTTTGGCATGTTTGAATGTCTTCGGTGCCCTTTCGAGCCATTTGGGATCATAAGCTTTCATCCGAATCGTCGCGTGCGGACACACGATGGCGCATTTCCCGCACTGAATGCACACCTCCGAATCCCACACCGGAATTTGCAGGGCAATGTTGCGTTTTTCCCACCGGGCGGTATCGGTCGGAAAAGTCCCATCGACGGGAAACGCGCTCGTGGGCAGATCGTCTCCTCTACCGGCGTAAATCTCGCCCAGCACCTCGCAAACAAACGGCGGTGCCTTCTCCGAAACCGCCGGCGGCCGATCCCACGTGCTCGTCACTTTTCCCGGAACCGAAATCTCGTGCAAATTCGCAAGGGTCTGATCCACGGCGGCCCAGTTCTTCTGAACCACCTGCTCCCCTTTGGAACCGTAAGTCTTTTTGATCGTCTCTTTAATCTTGGCGATGGCTTCTTCCCGCGGCAGCACACCCGATATCGCAAAGAAG
This sequence comes from uncultured Phycisphaerales bacterium, assembly GCA_903905665.1. Taxonomy (GTDB): domain Bacteria; phylum Planctomycetota; class Phycisphaerae; order UBA1845; family CAIVHJ01; genus CAIVHJ01. Next base: position 6,557 of record CAIVHJ010000029.1, on the reverse strand, counting down.
CACGTCTGCATGATCGTATTGATCCGCCCCCCCATTCCCGTCTGTTTCGCCACCTCATAAGCATCAATGGCGTACAACTTGATTTTCTTGTCGATGATTTGTTGCTGCACGCTTCGCGGAAGATGGTCCCACACCTGCTCCTGCGGACACGGCAGGTTCAACAGGAACGTCGCCCCATTCACCGCATACCGCAGCATGTCGTATCGCTCGAGAAAAACCGTCTGGTGGCACGCGATGAAATTGGCGCTGTTGACCAGATACGTCGAGCGAATCGGTCGGGGCCCGAACCGAAGGTGCGACACCGTGATCGAACCCGCCTTCTTTGAATCATATACAAAATACCCTTGTGCATAATTCTCGGTTTCTTCGCCGATGATTTTGATTGAATTTTTATTGGCGCCCACCGTTCCATCCGACCCCAGCCCGAAAAACACCGCCCGAACCACGTCCGCTCCCTCGGTCACAAAATTCGGATCGCAGACCAGACTGCTGTGGGTCACGTCTTCATTAATTCCAACCGTAAAATGATTTTTCGGTTTGTCCTTCTTCAGTTCATCAAACACCGCTTTCACCATCGATGACGTGAATTCCTTGCTCGACAAACCATAACGTCCCCCGATCACACGGGGCAACGACGCCAACTTCGTTCGTCCCTCGGGATACAATTCCCCGAGCGCCGTCAGCACGTCTTTGTACAGCGGCTCGCCCTCGGCGCCGGGTTCCTTCGTCCGGTCGAGTACGGCGATGGATTTGACCGTGGCCGGCAAGGCCGCCACAAACGCATCGCTCGCAAACGGCCGATACAATCGCACCTTGAGCACCCCAACTTTCTCACCATGCTGATTCAAATACTCCACCGTCTCATGAGCCGTCTCCACGCCCGATCCCATCAGCACGACCACTCGATCGGCATCCGGCGCGCCCACGTAATCGAATAAATGATACGAACGACCGACAATGCGCGCAAATTTGTCCATGTGCTTCTGAACAATCGACGGACATTGGGCATAAAAGGGATTGACGGTTTCGCGCGCCTGGAAAAACACGTCGGGGTTTTGCGCCGTCCCTCGTAACACGGGACGATCCGGCGACAGCGCTCGCGCTCGATGCGCCCGCACCAGTTGATCGTCGATCATCTCTCGCATGTCGTCGTCGGCCAGTTCCTCGATCTTCATGACTTCGTGCGAACTTCGGAACCCGTCAAAGAAATGGACCATCGGAATTCGCGATTCCAGCGAAGCCGCCGAAGCGATCAATGCCATATCCATGATTTCCTGCACCGAACCCGACGCAATCAATCCGAATCCCGTTGAACGGCACGCCATCACGTCGCCGTGATCACCGAAAATGCTCAACGCATGCGTCGCCACCGTCCGCGCCGACACATGAAATACCGTCGAAGTGAGTTCCCCGGCGATCTTGAACATGTTGGGGATCATGAGCAGCAGACCCTGCGACGCCGTAAAAGTCGTCGTCAAAGAACCGGTTTGCAATGCCCCGTGCACCGCCCCGGATGCCCCCCCTTCGCTCTGCATTTCCGCCACCAGCGGAATCGTCCCCCAGATGTTCTTCTGACCCATCGCCGACCATTCATCCGCCCACTCCCCCATGTTCGACGACGGAGTGATGGGATAAATCGCAATCACTTCGTTGATTCGATGGGCGACGTGGGCTGCCGCCTGATTTCCGTCTATCGTGACCTTACGACGATTTCTCATCTTCATCTTTCTCCACAATATGGTATTACTTCAGTCCGAATACGTCTTCACATCGAAAACGCGCTCAGATCGGTTCATCTCGATCGGCATTCAATGCCGTTCAGGATAGAAAAAAAACGACGCCTGACAAGGCGCCGACAGAAAATACTCAATCACAATCTGTGAATTTAGCCCCACAGGATGATCTAAACACAATGATTTGACGCGACAAATCTCACGCCGGAAAATCAATTCGCACTGCAACGGTCCCCTCCGAACGTGTCGTCTTGGCGGGGTAACCGCACTCCTCAAAAATCTTCAGCATTCGCTGATTATCCGGCATGATTTCGGCTGTGATTCCTTTGAATTTCTTATCGCGCGCAATGAGAATCAGCGATTGCATGATCGCTGTTCCAATCCCCTGATTCTGAAACTCATCCGCAACGAGCACAGACACCTCAGCCAATTGGGTTTTCTCGTCCAGCGTATACGAACCCCATCCCAGCAATCGCTCGATCGGACCGTCCGACTGAGACGCCACCAGCACAAATTCCTTTTCGTAATCCACGGCGCACCAACGACGTAGCATTTCCATCGACGGCGAACCTTTGGTGGCAAAAAATCGCGAGCAAATCGTATTCGGGCTGAGTTGATAAAACATCCGACGGATGAGCGATTCATCTGTAACGCGAACGGGTCGAATAAGATACGAAACGTCGTGTTCGGTTTTCGCCTTCGTTTCCATGTGTTTTGGATATACGGATGGCATCGGCTGATCGACGAAAACAACCTTGCGGGCCTTGGCTTTATCGAGCAATTCCTGTCGAAATTTCGGATGCGCAATCGAAATGAGCGCCATGGCACGCTGCTGCATGTTTTTCCCATGCAGATAGACCGCACCATATTCCGTCACGACCCAGTGCACATCGGCGCGACTGGTCACGACCCCCGCACCCTCTTTGAGCGTCGGAACAATCCGCGAGATTTCGCCGTTTTTTGCGGTTGATTCAAGGGCAATAATCGGCACTCCGCCTTTGCTCTGGGCAGCGCCGCGAATGAAATCCACCTGCCCGCCGAAGCCGCTGTAAAACCGCGTCCCGATCGAATCGGAGCACACCTGACCCGTCAGATCAACTTCCAGCGCTGTGTTGATCGCCACCATCCGGTCGTTTTGCGCGATGACTTTCGGATCGTTGGTGTAATCCACCGGATACAGTTCGACCATCGGATTGTCTTTGATGAAGTCGTAAAGCCGCTGAGTGCCCATCAGAAAACTGGCGACCATTTTTCCGGGATGGAGACTTTTACGCTTGCAGTTGATGTTGCCCTTGCGAACGAGGTTGATCACTCCTTCGCTGAACATTTCGGTGTGAATGCCCAGATCGTTTCGCTCATGCAGAAAATGCAACACGCCGTCCGGCACGCCGCCGATCCCCATTTGCAACGTAGCGCCGTCGGGAATCAAATCGACGATATGACGGCCCATGGCTTCAAATTCCGGGGTGATTTTGCTGTACACCAGATGGGGCAGCGGATGATCCACTTCCACCATGGCATCGATCTGATCGACGTGAATCCGAGACGGCCCGTTGGTCCAGGGCATTTGCAGGTTGACTTCGGCGATGACCGTTCGCGCCACTTCGAGCGCCGACGGCGCCAGATCAATGTGCGTTCCATAACTGCAATAACCTTCTTCGTTGGGCGGCGTGACGGAAATCAACATCGTATCCATCGGCACCTGCCGCGAGCGGATCAAATCGGGGATTTCGTGGAGAAACACCGACATGCAGTCGGCGCGGCCTTCGTTGACCGCCGTTCGGACATTGCCCCCCATAAAAAACGCACAGTGCCGAAACCGTCGGGCATATTCCGGACGAACGTATGGCGAGTCCCCCAGCGTGAGCAAATGATAGAATACGTTGTCATAGGCGGGGGATTTTTCATCGACGAGCGCGGCATACAATCCCAGCGGAGCAGCCGAACCCGCACTGACATAGATGTTGTCCCCTCGGCAAATCAGGGCGATGGCCTTCTCGGCGGTCGTCAACTTTCCTTTACAGCGGTCACGCCAGTTGAAACTCATAATTCACTCCCACGGTTTCGGGGCCTTGAGACTGGGCTGGAACTTAATCTCCCAGCAAACTTTATACCAGAAAACGAATGATGATTTAACCCAGCCACGCGATTTCGGACTTCTTCTAATTCGTCCTAGGATATGTGTCTGCCGGATTAAAGTAATACCGTGTCACACAAGATGTTGCGAATTTCAATTCGAGAGTTCAAATTCGTCGGTACGCAAAACTGGAACGCACGAGATTCTTGTCGATCGACGTGCGACTAGGCGGGGTATTGAGTGGTGCCTGTGTTTTCCCACGCGCGGGGCGGCTAGAAAAAGAGATGGAGCAGAGGAATCCTTATCAAGCAAGATCTACCCGTGCTTAGGACCATGTTGGTCCTTCAGGTCATCCCCCCATCAATTCCCGCATTTTACCGCGAAAATAGCAGAAACTTGGAGACTTGTTCTCTGCGACATTCATGTTGGGAGTAATTTCCTCCGCCCACTTTGATTTTTCCCGCCCAATGACCTGCCATCCCTTCTTGATCAGTGATGACGAACCACCCGGATAAACGGCATCCGCGAGTTTCTCCCAAGTCCCACAAATATGATCATTCACATAGGAATTAAGAACGGAATCCTTGGCCTTTGGATATGTCGTCTTGATCGCAGCTAGATCACCCAAGAACCACGCTTCACCTTCCTCGATTGCGATACAGAATCGGGTTTCTGGTTTTGGATTACAGGCGTCGAGGATTCTGTAGAGTTCGCTCCGGAATGTTTTCAGACCTTTGTCGTCAAGATCGCAGACTAGGATCACAACCTCATGGTAGTTTTGGCGGCCTGCGAATGTCCTCCCATGACCCTTAAGGAGCTTTGGAAGATTGTCCAATAAGATACGTTTTTTAGCGTCTTTTGCATCTCGCATATTCTTCCGTATCTGTCCAACGCCCCTATATGGGTGCACACGAAAAGTGTGTGCGCTCCCGACAATCTTTGGAACAAGAATATCGAGCATTTTCTTGCCGGATTGGTCTTCAACGTGTATTTCAAAGTGCATCGAATTACCTCGCGTCCAGATAATCGCTGTACCACAATCCGCCCAAAGGAAGTTCTTCTTTCACCATGTTATTTACTAACTCATCATCACTGGCTCGTTTGACAGTTGAAAAGCCGTCATCGCCTTTTTCCAAGATCCATACTTCCTCCGGGTCCAAAGCATTGACAAAATATGGCTGATGAGTGGTGATGAATATCTGAGATCCTCCCTTCTGTCCGGTAGCATGTTCACGAAATTCCGTTGCAAGGGTTTCGAGAAGTTTATGATAAAGACCGTTTTCTGGTTCCTCGATACACAGAAAGGGTGGCGGTGTCGGATCTTCTAAAAGGAGAAGGTAGGCGAATACTTTCAGTGTGCCGTCAGACATCTGTTGTGCGTAGAAGGGATCTTTAAAGCCTTTGTCGTTGAAACGCAGCAAGAGACGGCCATCCGCCGTTTTGTTTGTGTCGATTCTCTTAATGCCTGGAATCTTCGAAGCAATTCGGTCAAGAATATTTTTGAACTTCTTCGGGTGCTCTCGCTCCATGAACTGGACAACATTGCCAAGGTTATCGCCATGGATGTTCAAATGTTTCTGTGGTCCAGCCAATGGCAAACTGCGTGCCGCGTCAGGCGTAAAATAACTAAGATACCATCCTTCGATAAAGCGTCGAAAAGCTGAAATTCTTGGATGTTGCTTGAGTGATCCGAGCGTTGCAATGCCGAGTTTACGCCGGTCCTCCAGTTCCACAATTTCGGTTTCTCGTCCCTCTACCTTTTTTTTGTCCTCAACGGATTTGATCAATTCAAAAATGTCAATCTGGTTCTTGTTCTCGTCTATCGATCGTCCTTCCTGATCTCCTTTCCAAGCCACTCCCTTACCATCGTTGAGCACGAGAAAAGAAAATGGCCATCCATGCCGTTGATCTTTCCGTCGCTGTCTTAGTCGCTCTTTTTGAACATAGGTACGGCCATTCGGATCAATATTCACGGCCATTTCATAGGTGATTGGTCGTGCATTGCCCTCTTCTTTGTAGTACACCACAAACTCGATCGGACCCTTCTGTCCCTGTGATCTGATGCGTTCAAAACCGCCACGTCCCCGCGAATCACAGGCTTCTTCCACTCCTACACGTAGACAATCAGCCAAGAAGCCAAAGGCATCAAACAGCGAACTTTTTCCCACCCCATTCTTGCCTATGACGGCGGTCATAGGCGTCAACGGTTCGGCATCCTGCAGATTCCAGAGTTTACCCAATGTGACATTACGTAATGCCCGAAAATTCTTGATACAGATTCCTTCTATGTGTGCCATGGCAACCTCCGAAGAGCCATAAAATAGGTCAGGGACCTTTACTTCGGTTTCGTCTGGGCCGTCCTCGTGGTCAGAGGGTCCATTCCAACCCCTCGGCCAGCAACAGTTCAACGTGTACGCAATTCTCATCCTACCTTTGACGCCGGCAATGTCCAGAATTTTTTCCGGGCGAGGCAAGGTGGAGAAATACCCGGTAGCCGACAGCAGGGAAGAAAATGCGGAATCCGGAATGCTGAATGCGGAACGGAAATTGGGGAAAAGAGCCTGAAGCGGGAAGGAAGAGCACTGCTCAAGAGCAGTGGCACACCCTCCCCTAACCCCTCCCTGGGCAAGATTTCTCGTCAAGGAGGTGAGGGTGATGCATAACTATCCATGGCTGATATTGTTACACCTTGATGTGTGTTTTGGGAACATGGAGGTGAACAATGGACAGCCATGGATGGCGAAGAG
>CAIVHJ010000028.1 GCA_903905665.1 uncultured Phycisphaerales bacterium | reverse complement strand
GCGGCCTTCAAGGGCACCATCGCGCCGCGTGGGTTTTACGGGCATTGGACGGACAACGAGCGCAACCCGACGATCTGCGACATTTTGGTTGTATCGTGGCCCGTCGCACGCCCGCCGCTGCTGCTGGAGTTGAAAGTGCGCCAGGCTTTTCAGCCAGGACAGAAGGCCGCGATCAGCTTGAAGCTGTGGAGGCTTGCGTGGAGTTTTGAGGAGGCCAAGGACATCATCGAAGCATGGGAGGCCGCGCCATGAACCATAACACAGCCTTAACGCTTCTGACTCGCGCTGATGTGGCTTTAATGGAAGCCAACACCATCGTAAAATTGAATGAATTGAAAAATATCGCCCTGACAGCAAAAGACTGGTTTGAGCGGAAAAAAGCCAGCAGGGAAATCATCGCCAAGGCAACCGCGCTGGCTTTCGATGCAGAAAGAAAAATGGGCGAGATGCTGGCCGTAAAACCTCCGGCAAGAGGCGCTGGTCCTGGCAGGGGAAAACAAGGTTCTCCGCAAGCACCTTGTTTATCCGACACGCCTACCATTGGCGATCTGGGACTCACCAAGCGAGAGAGCGCCGAGGCGCAGCGGTTGGCGGCCATGCCGGCAGCATCATTTGAGGCCGTTCGGGATGGATCGAAGACACGAACGCAGGTACGCCGTGAAGAACAACGGGAAGCAGTCGAGCGGAAGACGACGCCAGTACCCACCGGAAAGTTTCGCGTCATCTATGCTGACCCGCCGTGGAAATACGGAGATACCCGCGACGGTCTTTCAACGGCTACGGGGGCTACGGCGCATTACCCCACCATGACGATTCCTGAACTTTGCGCTCTGCCCATTGAAAACTTGGCAGAAGATAACGCCGTTCTTTTTCTTTGGGTAACATCGCCGCTGCTTTCAGAGTGCTGGCCCGTAATCAAGGCGTGGGGATTCAACTACAAAACAAGTTTTGTATGGGACAAAGTACGCCACAACCTTGGACACTATAACAGCGTGCGCCATGAACTGCTGTTGATATGCACGCGGGGTTCCTGCTTACCTGACTCATCCAAGCTCATTGACAGCGTGCAGATCATTGAGCGCAGCGTCAGGCACAGCGAAAAACCGGCAGAGTTTCGCCGCATTATTGAAACCATGTATACGCATGGGGCGAAGATCGAATTGTTTGCCCGAGAAAAAGTTGACGGCTGGACAGGGTGGGGAAATGAATGCCACACCTGAACTTTTTGATTACGGAATACAAACCGAGCGGAGCGACATCCGGGCGCATGTTTCAGTTGTTGCGCGGCGCATTATCGTGTTCAGAACAAAACTGATGCTGGACCTTATTCAGTCGCGTCAATATCAATGCGCGACGGCGACACAACCCGGCGTGGATGGTCCTACGGCCAAGGGTTACAAAGTTCCCGTTGATGATATTCCCGATGCACGCATTCTTCTGTTTCAATCCTACCCATGGCACACCTTCCCTCCGCAAACCGCTACGACTTCCGAAAAGGGAAAGGCTGCTGTGGTTGTGGTTTGCGAATCCTTGCGGTTGGGCCGCTTCCCGCTGTGGATAGAAGCGACGGAAGATGAGCGCGAAAATATCCAGATCAAGGGGACCGATATTGTCATCTTCGCCCGGCAGCGCATCCAAGTAAAATGCGATTGGTTTTCAGGCAGGAAAGAATGGAATCCGCTTTGCACCGGCAATGTTTATATCCAGACGGCAGAGAGAAATCCAATGAGGCGAGTATGAGCAAGCGGTTCGTGGACACGGAATTGATACGTAAACGCTGGTATCGGGAAATGAACTGCCGACAAAAAGCATTGTGGGAACACATGCGATTGTCGTGTGACATTGCCGGCGTGATGGAGATTGACTGGGACGCCATCAGTTTTTCGATTGGAGAAACCGTCACCGCTGCCGACCTGGAACCGATGAAAAACCAGTTT
>CAIVHJ010000027.1 GCA_903905665.1 uncultured Phycisphaerales bacterium | reverse complement strand
GTCTGGTTTCGCTGGGGCATCCGATGCTGGACCAGGTGGCGAGCGAACTGAGCGCCAAGGTTCTCATCGGGAAGGAGTCGCTTCATACGGCGGCATCCAAGATGGTCATCGCGGCGATGCAGCCGAGGAATTTTCTCAAATATCTCGATACCGATCGCACTTTGGTCGTCACGCCGGGGGATCGGGAGGATATTCTTCTGGCGATTGCTTCGGCGCAGAAATCGCGGGCGAGTCGTTCGGTTTCCGGTGTGGTGTTGAGTGGGGGTTTGATACCACCTGCTGAGGTGATTCAGGTGCTGGAGGGGTTGGATCAGCCGAAGTTTCCGGTTTTGTCGGTGGAAACGGACACGCTGACGACCGCCCGACGAATTCAGGAAGTCAATGTCCGAATTCGCCCGCAGGACATGGACAAGATCAATACCGCCCAGATGGCGGTGAGCGAGCATGTTCGGCATGAGCGGTTGCGCGAATCGCTGGCAATGCCAAGGTCGCCCAGGTCGCGTTCGGCGTCAGAGACGTTCCTCGAGCAGATCGTCGAGCAGGCCAGAACGACCGGCATGAGGATTGTTCTTCCAGAGGGGGACGAGCCGAGGACCGTTCGGGCCGTTGGGAAAGTAATGGAGATGAAAATCTGCCCCGTGATCTTAGTGGGGGATGAAGGCAAAGTGCGTGCGGCGCTGCGCGAAGCGGGAGTGACACCCAACGATACGGTCACGATTCTCGATCCGGCCAAGTCGCCGGTCATGAACCGCTACATCGAAGCGGTGGTGGAGATTCGCAAAGGCAAGAAGGGCGGGATGACGCCGGAAGTAGCCCGTCAGTGGCTCAATGAAGCGACGATCAACTACGCAACGGTGATGGTTGAGATGGGCGACGCCGACGGACTGGTATCGGGCGCGGTTCATGCCACGTCGGACACGATCCGTCCGGCGCTGCAAATCATCGGGACCAAAGCAGACGTCGGATTGGCGTCGAGCGTGTTTTTCATGGCGCTCAAGGATCGGGTGCTGGTCTATGGAGATTGCGCGATTGTGCCGAATCCGAACGCTCAGGAATTGGCGGGGATTGCGATGGCGTCGGCGCGGACGGCCCGTGCGTTCGGGATCGAACCGCGTGTGGCGATGCTCTCGTATTCGACGGGCAAATCCGGTGCAGGTGAGAGCGTGGACAAGGTGGTCGAAGCGACGCGGCTGGTGAAGGAGCGCAACCCTGATTTTGCGATTGACGGCCCATTGCAGTACGATGCCGCGATTGATCCGGCCGTGGGACAACTCAAACAGCCGGGTTCCCCTGTGGCGGGCAAAGCGACCGTGTTCATTTTCCCCGACCTCGACGCCGGAAACATCGCCTACAAGGCGGTTCAGCGTTCGGCGGGAGCACTGGCGGTCGGGCCCGTGTTGCAGGGGCTGAATAAACCGGTGAATGATTTGTCGCGCGGTTGCAGCGTGGACGATATTGTGTATACGATTGCGGTGACGGCGATTCAATCCGCTCATCCGTAAATTAACCAAGGGATTTTTATGGACATTTTGGTAATCAATTGCGGTAGTTCTTCGATCAAATACAAGTTGTATGACATGGCGGCGCAGAAGGAGGTGGCGGGAGGACTGATCGAACGGATCGGTGAAGATCACTCCCAGACGACCCACACCATGAACGGCCAGAAATTCGAGCGGTCGGATCGCATCGCCGACTACGAACAGGGCATCGCGCAGATCATGTCCTTGCTGACGAGTTGCGGAAATCCGCCCCCGATCCATAGTGCGGACGAAATCGACGGAGTCGGTCATCGCGTGGTTCACGGAGGCGAGGATTTTGCCGAGTCCGTCATTGTGGATGATCGCGTGATCGCTGCCATTGATCGGTGCTGCGAACTGGCGCCGCTGCACAATCCGGCCAATCTGGCGGGGTTGCGCGCGACGATGAAAATTCTTCCGAATGAACCGCAGGTGGCGGTTTTCGATACGGCGTTTTTCCAGACGATGCCCCCCGCTGCCTACCTCTATGCCGTACCGTACGAATGGTATCAGCAACGAAAAATCCGTCGGTACGGATTTCACGGAACCAGCCACCGCTACGTCGCCGGTCGAGCAGCGGAACTGCTCGGAAAACCCAAACCCAATCTGATCACGCTTCATTTGGGAAACGGGTGCAGCATGTCGTGCATTCGCGCCGGAGTCGCCGTGGATCAAACGATGGGCCTCACACCGCTCGAAGGACTCGTGATGGGGACGCGGGCCGGGGATTTCGATCCCGCCATTATCTTTCACATGATTCGGGAAGGGATGTCGCTGGAGGACGTTCGCAACGGTGTTGAGAAGAAAAGCGGATTGCTGGGCTTGTCCGGCGTGTCGCGGGATTTACGCGATGTGCATAAGGCGGCCCAGTCCGGCAACGAACGCGCCGCATTGGCGATTGACGTGTTTGCACACCGGGCGAAGAAGTACATCGGGGCGTTTTTGGCGGAACTGGGAACCTGCGATGCGATCGTGTTCACCGGTGGAATCGGCGAAAACGCGGTATTCATGCGTGCCAAAATTCTTGAGGGTCTTGCGCCGCTGGGAATCGATCTTGATGGGGCGAAAAACGATCAACGATCGCGCGAACCTTTTGCGATCACAAAGCCGAATAGTCGAACGGCAGCGTGGGTCATTCCGACCAACGAGGAATTGATGATCGCACGCGATACGATGCAGCTGATCGGCCCGAAAAAGTAGAAGTCCTCTCAAAAATGTGTGGCACCGGCATCCTGCCGGTGGAATACCGTCATTTCCAGACACCGGGGAGTTTGTTTTGGCAGTGGGGGCACTGTCCGTTTTGATCGAGCGAGTTGGTTTTGATTTTGAACGCAAATCGTTCGATGACGGTATGGTGGCAATGGGGGCAGACCGTGTTGGCGCCGTCGTGGGGGGCGATATTGGCGGTGTAAGCGTATTGCAAACCTTCTTCATCGGCGATTCGGCACGCGGATTCGAGCGTTTGCACCGGCGTGTTCGGAAGGTCTTTCAGCCGGTACATCGGGACAAAACGTGAGAAATGCACGGGAACACTCTCGCAGCCGTTCTTTTTTAACCACCGACACATCGCGCGGATTTTTTCCGGCTGGTCGTTGTAAGTGGGCACAATAAGATTCACAATCTCAAGCCAGCACTCGGTTTCATGTCGGATGGTTCGAATGGCGGACAGCACCGGATCCAGATGGGCGCCGGTCATTTTGACGTAAAAGTCGTCGTCGAATCCTTTGAGCGTCACCGTGAACGCATCGACGAATTTTGCGAAATCCATTAGCGGTTTCGGCTCGATGTAAGCCGCCGTGCCGACCACCACTTTCATTTTGGCCTTCCGGGCGAGTTGGGCGATGTCGATCGCGTACTCAAGATACGACACCGGTTCCGTATAGGTGAACACGATGGTGTCGATTTTTTTCTTTTTCGCTTCCGCAATCGCCTGTTTGGGAGTCAATTCGAAAGTCTTGATCTGATTGGGGCCGACCTGCGATTGTTCCCAATTCTGGCAGTACAAACATCGCAGATTGCAGCCTCCCGTGGCGATGCTCAGCGTTTCCGTCCCCGGCCGAAAGTGATTCATGGGGAGTTTCTCGATCGGGTCCGCGCTCAACACGCAGGGGTTGGAGTACGCCAGCGTCGTCATCTGACCGCGAACATTTTTGTGGGACCGGCAATAACTCACATCGCCGTCGTCGAGAATGCAATGACGGGGACAAACGCGACACTGTACCTGAGAACCCTCGATTCGTTCGGTGTAATCCACCAGACGCACCGAAGATGTTGGGTCGGCGGCCAAAACCTGCGACGAAGACGAACCGAAGACACACGCCAGACAAGCTCCCGTGGAAATCTGCGCGGTTCGTGCAAGTAATTCACGTCGATTGAGGTGGTCGGCCGGACGCGGTTCGTGATTCATATCTGAACATCCCAATGATCGCATGAACCAAACAATTCAAGGTGCTTTCTCTGCGTTTGTCGGTTGATACTCCGTTCCCTTTGCGAGTTGATCGCCGCGTTGACGGAGTTGTTCCATGAAAAGCGGTTTAATCATGTGAGCGGCCACGACACTGGGCAAGCCGAAGTCTCTTGACAATTCCGCAATTTCAACTTTGAGGTCCTGCACACGGTCCTTCGCGGCAATCTGGTCCGCCAGATCGCCCTTGTTGATTTCAAATTCAGCCTCTGACATTTTGGATGCATGTTGGGTGGTCTGGCGCAACAAAGTCCGTCGGTCGGCGGTTTCTTTTTTGTCCAGCGATCCAAGGTGCTTGGTTTCTCGTTCCAGCGTATCGTCGATCATTTTTTCGAGGGATGGAGCATCGACACGGCGCGCCTTTTCAAGCCATTGTTCGTACACCGCATTGGTACTGGCCTGCCCCGCGCGGACGGGGTTTTTCAGATTCTTGGGCGGGATCAGGCACGGTTTGTAAGTCATCAGGACTTCCATCTGTCCGCAATTCATCGTTTTTTCGATTCCGCGTTCAAGCCCCACAATCATGTCGCGGTTTTTCGGATCCTTACCCATTCCTTCTTTGTTCGCGAGTTCAACCGTGTCGTAGAGACTGAGGATATTCCGAATTTGTCCGGCATTGAGATTCAAACCGTTGATCAGGTTCCAGTTGTTGATTTCGGCCCTGATCTGACTGACGCGATCCTGTTGCTCCTGGAATTGAGACAACGGATATTCCTCGGTGCCGCTTTCCATGACGGATGCAACCTGCCGAATGTTGTCCGTTGCGGGCGTTTTGGCAAGGTCGCAGATTTTCGATCCCGTCACCGGGTGAAACAGGACCGAACCGACGGGTCCGACTTGCGGCTTGATTTCCCGATGCAGCCGTTCGGATTCTTCTTTGGCTTCGCGGATTTGATTCAGTTTCTCCTCGTCGATTCCGCCCTTATTTTTTTGTTGGTTGATTTTTCGGGTGTCCTTCTTCGCGTGGGCCAACGTGAGCAACTCGACCTGATCCGGTTTCAGAATTTTGGCGGCCTGCTTTTCAAGTTCGATCAGTTTCGATGTCGTTTCTTCGCCGGATACAATTTCTTGACGATGCACCTGGGCGGTTTGGTGATCCACCTTCTCGGAAAATCCCTGATTGAGCGCGTCTTCTTTGGCAAACGCGCCGTAGGCTTCGAGCATCTCAGGCATCAGACGTGCCTGCTCTCCGTAGTGCTGGATTCGCAACGCAGCCGCCTGATCAATCAGCGGAATCAACTTCTTCGCTTGACCCGGCTGGAGATTCAGCTGACCCAGCAGATCCAGCGCCCGCTGATCCTGCATGTCGTTCCTGGGTGCAGGCTTGGCCATGCTGACTCTGGAAGGTTCCTCTGCCGCCAATCGGGTTACGATTCCCAGCTCCACGAACAACGATAACACCACCACAATTCTTCGCACCGTTTTGTTCATCTCGCACCTCCCATCACACTAAGCCTGATCGTCAATTCGGATACATGGCCCATTATATATTAAACGCACGCCCGATCGGCGTATTTCCGGGTGATCCAATTCCCACGCGATTTTCCCTATTTTAACATTCGGGAGTGCTTCGCGTCTTGGGGGTGTGTGCGAATCATACGTCGAAGTGGGTAATTTCACATGGATTTCGTAACAATTTACAATTTCTGGAGTTAATGTCCAAATTCGATTTGGCTTTGCACCGTTTTGTGCTATATTTTGAATAGAGTAAAGCGGAATGCTTCAATCCCGGCGCGTCGTACGTCCAGCCTTAGCGCGGCGGGATTTTTTATTTACATACTGCCATCCCGTTTGCCATATTCTGGTTCCAATTCCGTCACATGGAGATAAATTCTGCAACCGCTTTCAGTGTCATCATGTGAAAATCCAATCGAACGACAGTTCTGGCTGAACCGATTCTGATGTGCAAAGCCCCACAGGTGAGCGAATTCCACCGTTTTCCGAAACTGCTGGATGATGTTAAGATGTCATAAGATTGATGGCATTGTTATTGCCAACTGAATTAGTTGGTACGATGTTCGGCAGAAAAACGGTCAGCCCCTGAATTTTGGGTTAACGGGGTAGTGAGATTCATTCGGATTCGGTATTTCGTGGGTTGGTGGAAAGGTGTCGTATGGAGAAGGTTCACGTCGAAGTCAATCGGTGCAAGGGGTGTGGGCTGTGCGTAGAGTTTTGTCCCCGCCATTGTCTTGAACTGGCTGCGGAACTGAACGCCATTGGATATCATCCGGCGCGAAATCACGATGCCGAGAAATGCACATCCTGTGCGCTTTGCGCCGACATGTGCCCTGAGGGAGCGATCACCATCCATCGCAAGAAGAGGAGCAAAAGTGCCTGAAACCATGACTCCTACAAAAACGAAGGCGTCCACCGTGAAAAGCGATGCCCCACCCACGGGTCGCAAACGTCTGGTGAAAGGGAACGAGGCGTTGGCGCTGGGCGCGCTGGCCGGGGGATGTGAATGTTTTTTTGGATACCCGATTACGCCGCAAAACGAAATTCCTGAGTTGCTTTCAGGATGGATGCCGAAGCTGGGTCGCGTGTTTTTGCAGGCGGAGAGCGAAGTGGCGTCGATCAACATGCTTTACGGGGCGTCGGCGTGTGGTCACCGGGCGATGACGAGCAGTTCGAGTCCGGGCATCAGCCTGATGATGGAAGGGCTGAGTTACATCGCCGGTGCGCAGTTGCCGTGTGTGTTGATCAACGTTATGCGCGGCGGGCCGGGTTTGGGGAACATTGCGCCGTCGCAGAGCGATTATTTTCAGGCGTGCAAGGGAGGCGGTCACGGGGATTATCGGTGCATCGTGTTGGCGCCATGGAACGCGCAAGAGATGTTCGAGTTTCCCGGTTCGGCGTTTGAGTTGGCGGATCGGTATCGGATGCCAGTGTTTGTGTTGACGGACGCGGTGCTGGGTTCGATGCTGGAGCCGGCGACGGTTCCAGACCTTGAGCAGCTTCCTCCACCGCCCAAGATGGACAAACCCTGGGCGACCACAGGACGAGGCAATCGATCTCATAAGAACGTGGCGAATTCGTTATATCTCGTGCCGGAAGATTTGACAGAGCACAACGAGCGGTTGCAGGCGGGATATCGGGAAGCCCTGCGAGAAGTTCGTTATGACACGCGGTATCTCGAAGATGCCGAATACGTTGTGGCGGCGTTTGGGATTAGTGCGCGAGTGGGATATTCGGCGGTGAATATGCTTCGCAAGCAAGGTCTGAAGGTGGGTTTGTTCCGTCCCATCACGCTTTGGCCGTTCCCTGAGAAGGCCTTGGCTGAGTTGGCCAGAAAGGTCAAGGGAATCCTCACGTTCGAGTTGAACTGCGGGCAGATGGTTGAGGATGTTCGGTTGGCGGTGAACGGTGTTTGTCCCGTGGAGTTTTATGGTGTGGCGGGAGGCGTATTGCCGGCGCCGGAAGACGTGGCGAACGTGGTGCGAAAGATGATGAAGTAGAAAGCAACATGAAGAAAATGATGAATGAGGAATGATGAACGTGGAACGCAGGGTTCGCAACAAAGAAGAACAGATATTTTGATCCTCTCCCATTATCCCTTTCCCCACCCGGGGAGAGGGTAGGGCGAGGAGTTGTTGCGACAGAAAGCGACCCTCCCCTTACCCCTCCCTGGAAGGGCGGGGTGTATGGAGACTAAAAGCGCAGAAATAAAGGATTGATCGATGAGAGATGAGGATATCGCGGTGGTTGAGGAGATGGAGTGCGTGTTTTCGCGTCCGGAGGCGCTGACGGACAAGGCGTTTCACTATTGCCCCGGTTGCACCCACGGGATTGTTCACCGGCTCGTGGCGGAGATGATCGACGAATTCAAGTTGATGGATCGGACGGTGGGGGTGTGCCCCGTGGGGTGCTCGGTGCTGATGTACGATTACTTTGAGTGCGACATGATCGAAGCGAGCCACGGGCGTGCGCCGGCGGTGGCGACAGCCGTCAAGCGAACCGATCCGAATCGGTTTGTGTTCACGTATCAGGGGGATGGTGATTTGGCTTCGATCGGGATGGCTGAGACGGTTCACGCAGCGGCGCGGGGGGACCGCATCACGATCTTTTTTATCAACAACGGCATTTATGGGATGACGGGGGGGCAGATGGCGCCGACGACGCTGATTGGTCAGCGTGCGACCACTTCACCGTCTGGTCGTGACGAAAGATTGACGGGTGCTCCGATCGGAATATGCGAACTGTTGTCGTCGTTGAAGGGTGTGGCCTATTTGGCAAGGGTTCCACTCACCAGTCCGAAGAACCTCAAAGACGCCCGGAAACACATGCGGAAGGCGATTCGTGCCCAACTGGAGGATAAGGGACTGGGCCTGGTGGAATTTTTGTCCACGTGTCCCGTTCAGTGGAAGATGGAACCGATCGCGGCAATGAAGCACATCGACGAGAACGTGGTCAAGGTTTTTCCGCCGGGAGTGTTTGTCGATTGTGTGGGAGATCTGCAGAAGTAGCCCAATGGTGGGCATAGCCCACCCTACACAACTCGTCGATCGTAACTCGCGGCAAATTGGTGGACAGAGCCTACCTACAAGCTACAAGCGAAATGGTGGGCAAAGCCCACCCTACAAGAGAAGATAAGAGAAATTGACATGAAAGAAGAAGTGCTGATCGCCGGTTTTGGAGGACAGGGAATCCTGACGATGGGGCAGTTGATGGCGAATGCCGCCATGTACGACGGTTTGTACGCCACGTGGTTTCCGTCGTACGGTCCCGAAATGCGGGGTGGGACCGCCAACTGCACGACGGTGTTTTCCGATGAGGAGATCGGTTCGCCGATCGCCGCAATTTATGATACGGTCATCGTGATGAACCAGCCGTCGCTGGAGCGGTTCGGTCCGAAGGTCCGCAAGGGAGGATTGTTGATCATCGACGAGTCGATGGTTCCGATTCGGTGCCATCGGACGGACGTGACGGCGATTTACGTTCCGGCGTCGCCGCTGGCGCGGGATGCCGGCATCGAGCGGGCCGCCAACGTGGTACTGTTGGGAGCGTTTCTGGGGATCAAAGGGAAACCGTCGGTTCAGTCCGTCGAAAACGTGATTCGTGATCTGGTGGGCGCCAAACGTCCGCACCTGATCGAGCCGAATCTCAAGGCCCTGCAGGTAGGGATCAGGATCGCACAAGAAAGAACTTCGGCGGTCCAGGCGTGACGAACAATAGAGGGACAGGAGTCAGAAGACACAGGACTCCAGTCCCTTGTTTGTTTGGGTGATAGGTAATAGGTGTTAGAGCGTCCCCACAGGTCAATTCATTTGTGATCTTCCTGACTTGGTGTCCCTGTTTCCAGGGTCTCTACAAATTTTCACCGGCAAGATGCCGGTGCCACACTGCACAAAGAACTGCTCATGAGCAGTCACGCGCACAACACGTCGATGGTACCATCCGAGACCGACCTCGCGGCCTCCACTAGTAAACTTACTCACTGGTCTGTTCCGGACGGGAGAAGAAACGCGGAATGCGGGGGTTGGAATGCGGAAGTCGATGGGAGAGAGACGGAAAGATTTTTTCGAAAATCGAGGGATTTAACGATTGGGCTGGAGTAAGATCAAGCAAAATGATGCGCAAGCCAACCCTGCGAAGCTAATCATGATTCTTTCAGAGCCAAACATTACTCCTGAACGACTTTGCTTATATAAAAAACGAGCGGCAATCCGCGGTTACTGTGGCCCGCAGGGACAATCTAAAGTACAAGGTTCAACGCGCATACGCCATGTTGGTTCGCGTCAATTTCGTCGCCCTATTTCGGAAACCTTTGATGAATCAATTATACAATTTATGAAATATCGACTTGGAAAGAAATGGGGACGCTCACAAATCACGCTCCCGCGAAAACAACAGCATGTGATTATCCACTGGCTCTCAGATTTTTATGAAGAACAAAAACGAATTATTGGGAGTAGCTGCGACTCCAGCATCCCAGTGGGCGCGAAACCTACGGGGTCTGTAATGGAGCTTTTATCGTTCGCGGACGACATCTATCGTTTGTCCCTTGTGGATCAACCCTCTGATAAAATGCTGAAAAGATTACGCAAACGGGTATCGTTTCAAAGCTCTCGATATGAAGTGGCACTAGCTGCATCATTTGTTCGAGCAGGATTCAATATTCAGTGGTTGGAAACAAGTGGTAAGCATGCAGAATTTACGGCTACACTCCCATCTATGAATGACCAGATCGTAGTTGAAGCGAAGAGTCGGCGACGCGCTGGTATTCTCCATGAAGAAGGTCCGCCGATGGAATTGAACAAGATGAAAGCAGATGTAAAGAGTCTCTATTATGAAGCCTTGAAAAAGCCCACAGAGGGTAAGCCGTTCCTCATATGCATTGATGTAAATCTACCTCTGACCGGAGGTGATGCGCCTGGGTACATGTCATGGATGAACGATGTCAAGGCTATTTTTGAGCATAATCCTGAAGCTACAAAAAACAATCCATCAAAAGAATTTTGCCTCGTATTTACGAACTTCAATCAGCACTACTCAGGAGCTGAACCAGCCAAACCGTTCGAAGTCATTTACACATTCCCTCAATGGTGCAATTTGGTCCCGAAAAATGAGGAGACATACGTTGCGCTCTTTCAAGCATTCGAGACATACGGACGGCGTCCAGAAGGTGTTTTCTGAATAAGGTAATTTGGATTGTAGGATGGGTCATCGACAATTCTACGATCTTACCTGTCGTCGTGCTCACGGTTTCTGTGATTTCAGTTTGATGGTTTTGCCGTCCACGGTGAAGGTATTGCAGCCGCGGTGATGTATGGTTCGGGCGTGTTTACAGGCGGGACCGACCCACGACTTGACGACATCGGAATTAAAGGGGATTAAGAATCGGAAGACACGAAGAAAGGCGGGTCAATGACCCGCCCTACATGTCTCAAAGCCCTGCAGGTAGGGATCAGGATCGCACAAGAAAGAACTTCGGCGGTCCAGGCGTAATCGACACAATTCATTCGATCTGACATTACAAACCCAGTTGAATAGCGAGTCCGCAGGTGAGGAGGGCGGCGCCGGCGAGGGCGTGGGAATAGCGGGCGAGCGGGGCGATCGACATTTTCAGCAAGCCCAGATATCCGACGTAAACGACGGTGAGCATGGTCCCGATGGTGCAGATTGAGAAGACGACTGCTATGGCAGCGACGCCGATGAAACTCAGTTTGGCGGCGGGATACATCAGGAGAGGAATGAGTGGTTCGCACGGGCCGAAGACAAAGATGGTGAACAAAATCCAGGGGGTCATGTTCATGACGGTTTCATCGTTGTTGTGGACATGGGCGTGGCCGGACGTGTGGGCATGTTCGTGCTGGTGACGAATTCCGTCTTCGTGGAAGTGCGTATGCGTATGGGGGCGGTTTCGGATGGCTCGGTGAAGACCCCAAATGGTATAGGCCAAACCGAATCCGAGCAGCAACCAGCCCGCCACGTCGCCGCGAAGCCCCTCAAACCATTTCAGATGACCGACGGCGATTCCGAGCACGATTCCCAGAATACCGAGCACGACCGAGCTGAGCACGTGGCCGATGCCGCACAACCCGGTGATGATCATGGTTTTGGGGAGCGACCAGCGGCCGATTTTGGACATGGCGATGAACGGAACGTAGTGGTCGGGTCCGGTGAGCGTGTGGAAGAATCCCAGCAACACCGCCGTTCCCAGCAAATATGTCAAAGTGGCATCGTTCATGAAACCTCGCATGTCATTGAACCGCGCCATTATGAGGCGGGTTTCATGGGAAATCAAATACGGTCTCATTAGTAGATCGGCGAAGTTTGTCAGAGGTTATGTTCCGCAAGGAATGCCGCGGGGGTAGAATATCGAGTCATGAATCCTCGCATGTTCATGTCGAGTGTGTTGATACGATGGGTGGTTTGCTGCGTTGTGGGCGGGTGGATATCGGCCGGGTTTGCGATTGGTTCGGAGGCTGACCCGCCGCCCAAACCGTCGGAACCCTCCCGAAAAACGACCGCGCCGCCCGCCAAGGAAGCCTCGAAACATCGTGAGAAACCTCGAAAGCCGGCTGAATTGATTCCGTTTTACAAGGAGCTGGATCCACCGGACCGGATTTTGGCGCAGTATTGTCTGGATGAGATCAGCGAGTGCGCCACGAGCGGGAAGTGGGAGAGGATACAACCGCGAATTCATCAGTTGTTGCTCGCGCGGTTGATTTATGGTGCTGACAAACCGGCGGCGTGGTTTTCGCTGACCTATTTTTATCTTTTGAGTCAGTATCTGCCCCTGGCCCATTTCGAGGGTGTCGAGGAGGCGGAGATTCAACGGTTTCAGAAATGGCTGGTTCAGAATCCGGAGGTGGCGGGTCCGTTGGTGCTGGCGATTTCGCCGGAAGACAAATCGGAGATGGTGTTGAAGAAGTTGTACGAACTTTACCACCACGATCCGGATTCGGTTCGGCGGTTGCCGGAGTTGGCGACTGCATTTGCGATTGTTTTGGACCAGCAGGAGCTCGATGTTCAGAAGATGCTGGAGCATTTTTCGTGGTTGGCGGGAGATCGACCGTTTGCGTTTCCGATTGGCCCGATTCCCCACGAGTTGGCATGTCATCTGGTTTATTCCGACGTGTCGCAATATGAGCGGCAGGGAGTTTATGACTTTTATCGCAGCTGCACGGATATGGCGCAGGTTTATTCCGACGTGGTGTATGATTTCGACGCGCTTCGTGAAAAACAGCCGCCTCGGCTTCAAGGACGTGATTGCACGCTTGAAAACATATTGATTTACGGCGGGGTGTGCGTGAATCAGACGTATATGGCGATTCAGACGGGTCGGGCGAAGGGATACCCGATGTCGAATCTGGCGTTCGGGGGGCCGGGATTGATCGGTCATGCGTGGGCGGCTCAGTTCGTGGGATCCGCCGAAGGTCCGCAATGGCATATTCTGGGTAACTGTTCCAACTCGTTTGGATGGACCTTTGATCCCGCCACGAATCATCGGGGAAGCGATCAGACACTGGAGTTTCTGGGATGGTACGTTCGGCAACCGACGGATTCTCGGTTGATCAGTCTGGGGTGCGTTCGGCTCGCGGAGCGATTGGCGGCGGAGGTTAAAGCGGATACGGAGTCGGTGACCGACGAGGCGATCGAAACTGTCCTGAAATTGGCGGCGACACCGAATCCGCCTTTGCCGATACATCTGGCGTTTTTCAAGAAGCGGAAGGGATGCGAACTCAACTCCGATCTGGTGGATGAGATGTACCGGTTGGCGTACCAGCAGTGTCCGACGCAGCCGGAGTTGTGGCAGTCGGTCATTCGCCTGGCAAAAGCGAGGCTTATTCCCGATACGAAGACCATGGATTGGATGAACCAGTTGGCGAAGTTGACCGGCACGACGTACCCAGACGTTTTGTATTATGCGCTGCTTGAGGTTTGTCCGGTTCTGGATGAAAAGGGGCAGGAGTTGTTTCTTGACGCGGCGCTGGGGCAAATCACGGACGATCAGTTGAAACGGTCGCCGACGCTGGTGGCGGAAATCTATTTGCAGGCGGGGGACGTTTTCGTGCGGCGCGGTGAAAAAGAGAAGGCCATTGAGACGTATCTCAAAGCCATCCAACTCAAACCTGACTTTGGTCCGGTGGCGATTCCCGCGTTGACGAAGTTGATTCCGTTGTTGACGGAATCTGGTCGGGCGCAAAGGCTTCGGGAGGAGGCGGACCGGTTGTTGGCCAGTAGTGATGATCCGGTTTTTCAGGTGGGATTGCTTCCGGCGCTCGTCAAGAGTGGTGACAAGCAGGCGGCTTTGGAGCGGTTGATCTACATCGTCGAACATGGGGACGTGGAAAAGGCGGGTTATTTTCCGGCGGCTCGCCAGGCGATTGACATTCTGGTGGAAATGGGGGAGCTCGAGTGGGCGTTGTCGGCGTCGAAGAATCTCTATGGGGTGACGCAGAACCTCGGCGACGGGAGGCGCGTCACGATGATTATGCGGAAACTCGGCCAGACCGCTGCGGCCGACGAAGCCGACAAGAAACTGGATGTGATCGAAAAGCAACGCCTCGAACAAATCGAGATGGAAGCCCAGCAGCGGCGCGACGAACTTCGTCACAGAAATCCGTGAAAAAGGTGAGGCGTGAAGCAAATGACTTGACGGACACAATCGAATTGATCACAATAGTGCGTTGGAAGAGGAAGTGGGTTTTTTTGTAAAGGAGCGGACCATGAAGTGTTCTTCCAAAGCATGCTGTACTTCAAAAGCCAAGAAAACGACGGGCAAGAAAGTCGCCCGGGCCAAGAAGAAATCAGCCAAAAAGTAAGCGTGATCGCCACGGCTTACGAAGTAACACAACGTGGGTAATCATTCATTGTAATGGTTGCCCACAATTTTTTGCGCTGAAGTGAGATGGAGATCGCGATTTCTCGGTGCGTCAGAGATGATAAGGACTGAATCCGGGGATTGCTGGTTTTCGGGTAGTGGGGTGGTTTTTTGCTTTTATTGCAGGGATTTGCCTTTTGTCCGGACTCGGTATAAAAAGGCATTGCATTGACCGATCGTTTTTCCTTTCGGAGACCATTCATGCAGACTGGCGATCCCGCTGTTTCGACCGGCCCTCGAATGACGTTTGCCCAACAAGTCCGAAGTTTCCCCAAGCCATTCTGGGTGGCCAACGTCATCGAGTTGATCGAGCGGTTTTCGTTTTACGGCGTGCGAATGATCGCGGCGGTGTATATCACGTCCACTCCGGCAGAGGGTGGGTTGGATTTTAGCAGCACGGACAAGGGACTCTTCTTCGGAATCTGGGCGCTGATTCAATGCCTGTTGCCGATGTTCACCGGCGGGTTTTCGGATCGTTATGGTTACCGACGGTCGTTGATGGTGGCGTTCGGGATCAACATCGTTGGTTATGCGCTGATGGGGTACACCACGAGCTGGTGGGGTTTCATGGGGGCGTGTTGTCTGATCGGAACCGGGACCGCCATTTTCAAACCGCCGCTTCACGGCACGCTCGCGCATTGCGTGAACGATGCCAATTCGTCGGTGGGCTGGGGAATTTTTTATCAGGTGGTGAATATCGGGGCGTTCATCGGTCCGGTGGTTTGCGGATACCTCCGGTTGCTGCAATGGAAATACGCGTTTTTCGCCGCATCGGCAATTATCCTTCTCAACGTCACTGTGACGGGGTTGTTTTTGAAGGATTACGCCAAGGGTACGACGGAAAAAAAAGGGCCCGTCGCGGTTTTTTGTGATGCGATTATCACGCTTTGCGATCTTCGGTTTGTCGTGTTTCTGGCGATTTGCTCGGCGTTTTATTTCATGTTCATGCAGGTGACGGATCAGATGACGATTTTCATCGCGCAGTGGGTGGACACGAACGACGTGGCGAGGACGTTTGCCGACTGGACCGGGATGAAGTTTTTTGCGGACATGGCGGCTCACGGTGGACAGTTCAATCCGGAGTGGATTGTGAATGTCGATGCGGGGTCGATCATTTTGCTGGTGGTTCTGGTTTCGTATTTTATGGGGAAGATTCCTCCGATTCTCGCAATGACCATCGGGATGTTCGTAGCGTGTGTGGGATTCATCTGGGCAGGGATGATGACGACGGGTTGGTCGTGCGTGCTGGGGATTTTCGTATTTGCGCTGGGCGAAATGGCCTGTGGGCCCAAACTCAGCGAATACGTCGGATTGATCGCGCCGCCGGAAAAAAAGGCGCTGTACATGGGCTACTCGAATATCCCGTTTGCCTTTGGGTGGACGGGGGCCAATCTCATCGGCGGGCCGGTGTATGATCTGTTGTCGAACAAGTACCTGTTGGCGCGGGATTATCTTGTGAAGCAACTGGGTCAGGCACCGGATTCGGTCGCGAAGTTGACCAACGACGAAGTGATTCCCAGATTGACGGAGTTGGTCGGCGGGACGTCGAACGGGGCGAGACAATTGCTGTGGACTCATTATCATCCCCAGAACTTCTGGTATATCTGTTTTGCGGTGGGGATGGTCGCCACGCTGGCGATGGTGGGTTATCATTTCTGGTTGCGTTCTGGAGTGAAGCAACAGACCGCATCCGGGTGAAGCGTGAAGATTCAGAGGAGATAACGAAGCGATGGCCATCAAGCAGCTGACAGAAGAACAAATCCGGACGATGACCGCCGAAGAAAAAGACCGTTGGTGGCTGGAGAACGTGTATCAGGGCGACGTTCCTCAGTTTACCTTGCGGGCGGTCATCAGCGGATTTGTGCTGGGTGGTTTTCTCTCGATCACGAATTTATACGTCGGGGCGAAGACCGGCTGGGCGCTGGGGGTAGGAATTACCTCCGTCATTTTGGCGTTTGTCATTTTCAAAACGCTTTCCAAAATCGGACTGGGTGCGGGTTGGCATATTTTAGAAAACAACATCGTTCAATCGATCGCTTGCTCCGCCGGTTACACCAACGGTCCGCTCATCGCCAGCATGGCGGCCTATATGATGATCACCAACAAGGTGATCCCGATGTGGCAGATGATGCTGTGGTGCTTCGGGCTGGCGGTGATGGGAGTATTGTACGCCTTTCCTCTCAAACGGCGATTCATCAACGATGAACAATTGCCTTTCCCCGAAGGGCAAGCCGCCGGAGTCGTCCTCGATACGCTTCACAGCGGCGAAGCACAGCAAACGCAAAAAGCCATCCTGCCCGCCAAACTCCTGGTCATTTTCGCCGCCATCGCCGGAACTCTGAAATTCATGCAATCGTCCCAGGTCATGGAAAAAATCAAACTGGGATTTTTCACGGTTTCTGAGATGTTGGATGACTGGTACTATCAGTTGGCGGAAAAGTATAACTGGATCATTCCGAAAATCCTGGGAACTCCGCTCAATCAACTGACAGTCAGTCCGGAACTGGACATCGCCATGATAGGCGCCGGCGGACTGATGGGCATCCGAAACGGCGTATCCATGATGATCGGAGCCGTGATCTGTTATATGGTTCTGTGTCCCCAGATGATCCAAAACGGAGACATTCGCCCGGCCAATATTTCTTCTTCCATACAATACCTCGCCGAGTACATGCCGCTGGCGGCATTGCAACCCGCCCCATTTGACTTGAGCAGGATCAAACCTGACTATCCTTACCGATCGATTTTGCTATGGGCACTTTGGGGCGGTGTATCGATGATGACGACCGCCTCGCTGTTGTCATTCCTGTCGAAACCATCCTCTCTTATCAAACCCATTCTCGCTTTCTTCCATCGCAGTGAACGATCCAACGATTGCCTCAAACACATTGAATTTCCGCTTTGGGTTTCTGCCGTAGGAATCCCCGTCGTAGGACTTGCGCTGGTGGTGATGGCCAATAGTTTCTTTGGGGTTCCACCCAAAATGGCGATTATTGCCATCCCGATGGTATTTATCTTTACGCTGATCGCCGTCAATTCGACCGCCATCACATCTACCACCCCGACCGGCGCGATGGGTAAGATCACACAGTTGCTCTATGCTCTGATTGCTCCCGGTCAGATCAACACCAACATCGGAACCGCGTGTATCAGCGCCGAAGTGGCGGGCAGCGCATCGAATCTGATTCAAAACATCAAACCCGGTTATATGCTCGGTGGAAAACCACGACTGCAAGCCATTGG
>CAIVHJ010000026.1 GCA_903905665.1 uncultured Phycisphaerales bacterium | reverse complement strand
CGAGCGGTTCGCCTCGATTTTGGGCGGCTTCCATGGCGATTTTGAGTTGTTTGATGACCTGCTGTTGGCCCACGATTTCATTGAGCGAAGTCGGGCGCAGGGACAAACTGGTGACGGATTCATCCGTCGTGGCGGACTGGCTGGAAATAACACGATCACGAACCATCGTTGATCACTGGCCCTCGGTTGACATCTTGATTCGATAACAGGCGCGAACCCATTCGTCGGCGGTCGTGAGGTCCGGATGGAGTTGCGCCGTTCGCTCCAGCCACCGTTCGGCATCATTGCGTGCGTCGCCCCACGCGACCATGATTTCCAGAGCGTCATGCTGGGCCGGCGACCACTGGGCGAGCGGTGAGACAGCCCCCCCACCGACGCCGACAAATTCGTCAATCTTGCCCCTGAGTTCGGCTACCATCATTTCCGAAACCCGCTTTCCGATTCCGGGAAGTTTCGACAGCGAAGCCGTATCCCCCTGCCGAATCCAGCCGGCGATTTTCACGACCGGTGCGGCGAGTGCTTTGAGCGCTTTACGAACACCGATCCCCTTGACTTCAATGAAGCGATTGAAAAACGCCCGATCCTCCTGATGCAAAAAGCCCACCAGCCTCGGAACCATGTGAGCGCCGCCGATGTTGCCCTCCAGAAATTCGAGGGTGTACAACTGAACTTCGCGCCCACGATACGCCGCCAACTCACCGATGGCATATCCGGGCACAAGCACCTCATGACCCACACCGTCGCGTTCCAGCACAATCGTGTGCTCCCCCACCTCGCTCACGATTCCGGTCAGGCGAACAATCATGAGACGGCCCTCCGAATCGGTCGGGCTTGCGAGGTGCCGATCGGACGATGCCCCCCCACCGAACATCGCCTCGTCTCGCACAAGGCAATCGCCAATGCGTCCGCAACGTCGTGCGGCTCAGGGAGATGGGACAACCCAAGGTAGGCAACGATCACTCGCTGGATTTGCGGTTTCGCAGCGCGTCCGTTTCCCGTCAAAAGTCGTTTCACGTGGGTGGCGCTGTATTCGTGAACCGGAATGTCCTGTCCCGTGGCTGCCTGCATCAATACCCCTCGAACGTGTCCCATCTGAATCGCAGTCCTGGGATGGCGGTAATGAGAATAGAGCGATTCAACAACCACCACCTCCGGTTGGGTTTCACGCAACATTTCAAGAAACTCATTGTGAATCTCGTTTAGTCGTTCAGGAAAAGATTGGCGAACGCTCGAACGAATCACGCCGGCGTCGATCACCTGCACCCGGTGCGAGTCTGCATCAATCACGGCATAACCCGTCGTGCCCAGTCCCGGATCGACACCGCAAATGCGCATGAACTCCGCTCCATCATCACGCTTCAACGATCGGCAAAGGTCCATTGCGTTCCGCCCGGATGATCAACCAGAGAAATTCCGAGCGTGCTCAACTCATTGCGAATCCGATCGGCGAGCGCAAAATTCTTGTCCTTTTTCGCATCGGCCCTAAGTCGAACAAGCAATCCAATCAGGTCTTCGCGCAGATGATCGGGCGCATGATCCGATGTCTTTGGTGGTTTTTCAACAAACAAGCCCAGGACGCGCGCATCTTCCACCAAAGACCGTGCGGCTGACAAGGCCAGAAAGCGAACCGTTTCATCCTGGATTGTTTCCGCCTGATTCTGATCCAAAAACCGATTGATCGAATTCGAGTATTTGAAAAGTGTGCCGATCGCCCCCGCCGTGTTAAAATCGTCGTCGAGCATATCGAGATACTCGTTGCGCATCACAAGAATGTCCTGAATGAACGCATGATGTTTTTCGGGATAAATTTCGACCTGGGGTTTGTGAAGAGTAGGCTGCTTCTCGTCGTAAGGGGAATGGGACGTCAATCGCTCCAACCGGTCGAACAAGCGATAAAAACCATTCAATGATTTTTGCTTGCTCTCCATCTCGGTGTCCGAAAATTCAATCGGCCGTCGATAATGCGTGCTGAGAATGAAGAAACGGAGCATTTCACCGCCATAAGTATTCAGGAGGTGGCTTAGGGTCATTTTCTCCATCGCCCGCTGCATTTCAGGGTCGGATTTACTGACTTTCTTGGTGTTAAATCGCGTTAAACCGTTATGCATCCAATACTTAGCGAAGTTCTTTCCAGTGCAGCACTCGGACTGAGCGATTTCGTTTTCGTGGTGGGGGAAAATCAAATCCATCCCCCCACCGTGAATGTCGAAGGTATCGCCCAGATACTTCATGCTCATGGCAGAACATTCAATATGCCAACCTGGTCGCCCCCTCCCCCACGGGGAATCGAAGCCCACTTCGGCGGGTTCGGTCGGTTTCGCGGACTTCCAAAGCGCGAAATCGTTCGGATGTCGTTTTCCCTGACCCAAAACTTCGCGGCGGCCCGTCTGGTCCTCCATCTTCCGATTGGAGAGCTTGCCGTACGATTCGAATCGCATCACGTCGAAATACACATCACCGCCGGACACATAAGCAGACCCTTTGTTGATCAAACGCTCGATGAGGTTGATGATGTCGGGGATGTGCTCGCTGGCTTTGGGCATCTGATCGATTCCGGTCACACCCAGTTGAGCCATGGCGTCAAGGTATTGGCGGGTGATACGCTCGGCGAGCTCCCTGACGTTACAGTTTTCTGCGGCCGCCTGATCGATGATTTTGTCATCCACGTCGGTGATATTGACGATCAACATCACCTTGAAACCCTTGTAGCATAAAAATCGCTTGAACGCATCGAAGATCACCGGCCCCACGGCATGGCCGATGTGGCTTTCCTTATAGACCGTCGGACCGCAAAGATAAATGCCGACTTTGCCGGGGTGAATCGGAACAAATAGTTCTTTTTCGTTGGTCAGGGTGTTATAAATTTTCAGGGACATCTCATGAACGCTCCGATTGTTTGATCCCGACGACGACGTGGCACGCGATGGCCTCGTTTCGGCCGACGGCATCGAATCCTTCCTGAGTTTTTGCTTTCACACTGATTCGGTTCTCCGCCGTACCCAGCAAACCCGACAGCGCCTTGCGAATCCTCGGTTTATACATGCTCAAGCGAGGCTGTTCCGCCAAGATCGTAATATCCACATTGGAAACTGACCAACCGCGAGATGCCAGTTCCGCCACCGCCGTTTGCACAAACTCACGGCTGTCGCGGTTTCGATGAGCGGGATCGGTGTCGGGAAATCGCTCACCGATATCGGGCATTCCTGCCGCACCATACAGTGCATCGACCAAGGCGTGCAGAACAACGTCGCCATCGCTGTGACCCGCTGGACCTGCAAAATGCGCAATCTCCACACCCCCAAGTTTCAGGGGCCGACCCGAAACGAGGGGATGAACATCATACCCCATTCCTACGCGAAAGTCGCAATCCATCGTCCGTCTCTTTCCATGGAATCCGCGCCGGATACCGACTAAGATGTAAAGTAGTCCTCGTGGGATGAGAAATCAAGCCGGAGCTGAACCTAAATGAACCGACCACGAATCAGCGTATTGTTTGTTTGCACCGGCAACAGTTGCCGCTCACCAATGGCTGAAGCCATTTTGCGGCATCTGGCGAATGAGCGGTTTGAAGCCATGAGCGCCGGTTCTCGTCCAGCCGGTTTCGTTCATCCACTCGCCCTCGCCACGCTGGAATCGCTGCAAATCCCCACTGAGGGCCTAGAATCCAAGCACACCTGTGAATTTCTCGAGCGCCCCATCGATATCGTAATCACCCTGTGCGACAACGCTTCGGCGGAATGCCCCGTCTGGCCCGGGGATTCGACCTTGGCCCACTGGTCGCTACCCGATCCAACGTTTGCCCCCGGAACTGAGGAGGAGCAACTCGAATTCTGCAAAAAAGTCGCCCAGCGCCTGCAAACCAAAATCCGCCGACTGATCGAACTCCCCATCGCGTCCCTCAGCAGGCCCGAACTCGCTCAGCGCCTCCAAAAACTCGCCGATGCGTAGGTCATTAACAGAACCGGCTAAGGACGCACACAACGTCATTAGTAACAACAGGGATGAGTATTATTGTAAAGATCAATCGATAGAAGTTCGGTTCTCGAAATCACACTCAGTTTCACAAGTCGCCGCCTCATGGAAGCGTCTGAATCTTGTACTGTTTCACAGGAAGTGAGACAAACGGGTGATGTGGTATAGTGACGGTTTTGGGTAAGGTTGAGGGGGAAACAGAGTATCCAGTTTCCCCCTCGGGCACCCCCTTCTTCTTTTTTTCCCCCCGACCCACCAGTGGGACCGGTCCCCGTCGGTGGGCCGATCCGGGTTGAGGCAGAGGCTTGAACGCAAAAGGAGAACCGTCATGAGCATCGAGAATCGTCGTGTCTGGACCCCGAAAAAGAAACTCAAGATCGTGCTGGAGAGCCTGTCTTCCGAGAAGAATCTCTCCGAAATCTGTCGCCGTGAGGAGCTCTCGCCCAATCTGATTTACCAATGGCGTAAGCAACTCTTGGGGAGTGCCCAGGCGGTCTTCGGGAAGAAGACTCCGGGGGCGGAAGATCGGCACGGGGTCAGGTTGGCGGCGGACAACCAGCGGATGCGCAGGGTAATCGACGGGATCATCGACCATTACAATCACTGCCGGCTGCATTCCGCCTTGAATTACTTGCGACCGGTGGATTATTATCGTGGAAATCCGGAGGTGCTGCCGGCTGAGCGTCGCCGGAAATTACAACTGGCCAGAAGCCTGCGAAAGCAGGAGAACATCAAATTGCGACAAGGTTTGCTCCCTTATCCGGAGGTCAAAACTGTTGCTTAACCATAACCCAGAAATGTCTCACTTGGTGTGAAACAAATCAT
>CAIVHJ010000025.1 GCA_903905665.1 uncultured Phycisphaerales bacterium | reverse complement strand
AGCCGCAGGCTTTAGCCTGCGCGTCGCCGCGATTTTGACGAAACCAACATCCCAGTTGAAATTACGGTTTGGCGCCGGTTTTCTTCCAGTCGGAGAGAAATCGCTCTAGCCCGATGTCGGTGAGCGGGTGTTTCCAGAGTTTCTGGAACACATCATAGGGCATCGTGCCGATATCGGCGCCGATTTTCGCAGCCTCCACCACGTGCATCGGATGGCGCAAACTGGCAGCCAGCAATTGCGTCGGGAAACCATAATTGTCGTAGATCAATCGAATGTCGCGGATCAGTTGCATTCCGTCTTCGCCGACGTCGTCGAGACGCCCGATGAACGGACTGCAAAACGCGGCGCCGACCTTGGCGACGATCAAGGCCTGAATCGGCTGGAAGACCAGCGTCATATTGATCGAAATGCCTTCCGTGGAACAGATTTTGAGCGCTTTGATGCCCTCGGCGGTGGTGGGCAACTTGACGACAACGTTGGAAGCAATTTTGCGCAGATCGCGGGCTTCGCGCACCATAGCCTCGCACTCGGTGCTGACGACCTCCGCCGAAACCGGACCCGCCGTAATCTTGCAGATTTCGTTTACGAGCGTTTTGAAATCCTTGCCCTCTTTCGCCACGAGTGACGGATTGGTCGTCACACCGTCCAGCAAACCCATGTCGTGAGCGGCTTTGATCTGATCTAAATTAGCCGTGTCAAGAAAAAATTTCATAAATGCACCCCGTCCTCCAGTTCAAGAGTGATTCAATCTTTCGCCTGTGGCGCATTCGCGCCCCAATCTCTGCCGTTTTCTCAGAAGCTATCTCAAAAACTCTTTGTGGCATTCTTCTTTGTGGCACCGGCTTCCAGCCGGTGGCTCACAGGCCAGAGGCCTGTGCCACACTTTTGAGCCAGCTTGTTAGAAATTATAGTGTGCCGGTGGCGAAATCGGAAGCGGCTGGTCGAGATCGGCGTGAAGTTCGTTCCCGATCACTTGGCACTCGTAGCGGCGCAAAATCGCCTGATCGTCGCTCACGCAATGTCCCGTGATCAAATCGAATTTCCACTGATGTTGAGGGCAAATGATGTAGTGCCGCCGCAGTTGCCCACCCGTGAGGTCGGCGCCGGCGTGGGGGCATTGATAGTCACTCACTACGAAACGATCAGGGTTCGTCAGGTGAAACACCGCCACCATTTTCTCTCCGCAGGGCATCCGGAGAACAGACCCGGATGGGCACTGGTTCAGATCAATGATTTTCTGAAACATCCTGATCCCTTGTGAAATCGGGCCGGTTCAGGCTGAGGCGATTTGTCTCTTGTCCAAAACGGTCGTGACGCATTTGAACACCAGCAAGGCCCCCAGCGCCACAATTCCAACTCCGACATAAAAGAACCAGAGGTAATGAGCGTGAGCATAAACCGAAGGAAGGGCGTTTTGTCCCGCTAGGGCCTGTTGCCATTGAGCGAGTTGTTCGGCGGGAAGTTTCTGCGGGTCGGGACAGTAACGATTGAGCAAAAACCCGGCGGTGGAAAACGCGAAAAAATTCGCAAAGAAAGAAGTCAAATTCTGATAGCCCAGATACATGCCTTCTTCGCCCGGCGGCGCCTGCTTGGAAACGTATTCCAAAAATCGCGGCTGCAAAAAACACTCCGACAAGCCCTGGAATGCTATCCCGATGCTCACTATCATAATCAGCGTAGAAATCGGGAATCGCCACAAAAAGTTGACCGAATCACCCCAGTTCTGCTGAGCCCAGGGGTGCATGGCGGTTATCCACGTCGAAAACGTGATGACCACGATCCCCACGCCGATGGACGTTTCCGGTTTCACCCGCCGCATCAGATGCGTCAACGGAATTACCGCAATCACCACGACCAGCGGGTTGATATTGGCAAGCCATTCAGGTTTGTGACCCTTGCCCAGCAGTCGTTCGATATAAGTCGGGAGCGAGGCATACATCTGCTGCTGGATCGCCCAAAAACACGCGACAATGAAAATCAGCATCATAAAGCGAAAATTACAGAGGACTTTCCACAAACCTTCCAGCACGTCCTCGAAGCGACGATGCAACTGCGGGCGGTCCAGGTCTTTATACATCAGAAAAGCAAGAATCCAGGCCAGGACGGCCATGCCGGCGGCGTAAAGATTGATGTGTTGCAATCCCAGCTTTTCGTTGAGGATTCCAGCCAACATTTTTCCGGAAAAAGCTCCGATGTTCACGACCATGTAAAAGATGGACATGGCCCGCGCGCGGTTGTCTGCGCTGCTGGATTTCGCCGCCGTACCTGAGATGACCGGCTTGACCAAAGCGCTGCCGATCATGATGAACGTGAGGCTCAGCAGCACAGCAATGGCGGGCGTATACTGCGCATACGAACCGATTTTGATATCGGGAGACAACCACAAAAACGTATAACCCAGAGTTTGACAACCAAAGGCGATCATGAGGGCGCGGCGATAACCATACTGGTCCGCCCAAATACCAGTAAACGTGGGAAGAAAATACAAAACGCCCGAAAAACATGCGATGATGAGACCGCATTGCTGATCGGTGAATCCGATGACCTGATTCAAATACCGCATGAGCGTGATGTACATGCCGAAATAAGCCGCACGCTCAAACAGCTCCACTGTGTTGGCGACCCAAAAGGTTCGCGGGAATCCTCGGTCGAGAGAACCGGAAAATGATCCTGCATTTGTTGTCACAATTTCGACACCTCAACTGATGGGCATGTTTTTCCCAAACAACCGAATGACTGCACTCCTGATAAGACCCGCTTCCTGGTGGTTGCGGCTCTGCTTGCGACGCGCCCTACAACGCAGGGCTGGCTACCAGCGCGGCGGCGAATTCGACGCGAAGCGCCAGACGATCGCCCACCTGCAAACGACCTGTCATGAAGTACACGTCGTTGACCGTTTCGTCGAGTGTCACTTCGATCCGAAGCGTGTCGCCCGGCTTGACCATGTGCTTGAACTTCGCTTCTTTGATCCGGGTAATGACCGGTGTTCCCTTCAAAACCGTATTCTGTTTCATCAGATGCGCGATCAAAATCGCTCCCGTCTGGAAACAACACTCGCACAAAAGCACACCGGGCATCACGGGATTTCCCGGATAATGCCCCCGGAAAAACTCCGCCGCCGGATCAACGTATTTCGTCGCCACAATCCGCTTTTCATCCACCTCCACCACCTCGTCCACAAACAAAAAAGGAGGACGATGGGGAATCAAGGACTGAGGACTGAGGGCTGAGGACCGAGTTTGGATTGCGGATTGCGGAATGCGGATTGCGGAACTTCCGACTTCGGGACGTATGTCATTCTGTCGGGTTTCTTTCTTTCCCATTTTCAATTTTCCATCTTCAATTTTCAATTCTTCATTCTGCATTTCTGCAACACGCTCCCTGACGGTCGCGTCTCAGATTGATCGTCGTCAAATAACTATCGGCTTCGTTGGCGACGATGACGCCGTAGTTGATCGTCCCCAGCCAACCCGACATGATAATCCCCACGCTGCCCGTGTGAAATAGGCCCGGCACCTGTTTCGGCAAATCCATGCTGACCTGCAAACCTTCAAACTTGGTGCCGAACGTGGCGCCTTTGACCTGACGGGTATAATGCTCGAACGTCAACGGGGTGGCGGCTTCCACATGATCAATCTTTTGCCGAATGTCGGGGACGTACTTCTCGAAGCCATTCAACGCATCCTCGATCAAATGCTGCTTGGCCCGTTCGTAGTCTTCCTTCGACAGGCGTGACCACTCGTCGTAGTTGGCGTTCGTGCTCGACACAACGGAATACCTGTCGCAGCCCGGCCGAGTATTCTCATAGTACATCGAAAACGTCCGACTGGTAACGTGTTGCGAGCACATGGCTGCCGAGTCAAACTCCGGCCACGTCGAAGCAAAAATCAGGTCGCCGATATATTCCAGCCGCTCTTTTTTTCGGATGCCGATATAGACCTGACAACTGCTGTTGCTCAAACGAACGGCGCGGGTTTGCTCCACAAAATTACGATCGAAATGTTCCTCGCCGATCATTTTTTCGATCGTGGTTTTGAGATTGGCGTTGGACACCACGGCATCGCAGCCGATTCGACGACCATTGACCTGGACGCCCGACACCTGTCCGTGGTCGAGCAAAATGCGTTCGACGGTGCTGCCTCCGCAAAGGTCCACGCCGTTTCTGCGGAGTTCCGCCTTCATCAGTCGGATCAATTTGTCGGAACCACCCTGAAAAATATAGACACCCTTGCTCATGAAATTAGAAAACACAATGCCGTAGGTAATGGCGGGATCGTCGAGCGTCGAGCCGTTGGCGTAGCAGATCGGCTCCATCAGCAATCGCCAGACATCGGTTCGGTTCGGGAAAAACTTCTGAAACAGTTCCCGCGTGGTCATTCGGGAATCGTCGTAAAAATCCATGGCTCGCGCGGCCGTAAAAAACGCTTCAACCGTTTGTGGCGCGATGCCGAATCGCTGCGTCAGGATTTGCGTAAAATCCTGACGGTCAAACGTCGTTTCCAGCTGAAACTGCGGATTGTCAAACCGGATGCTTTTGAGTTGGACGATCGAATCGGCGATTTCGGAGGTCCAGTAGCGGCGGCAACTTTTGATCATCCCGACGGGAAACCCGTGCAGAGAAATATCGAAGATATGCCCGCCCGGTCGTTTGAACCACGTCGCCATACCCCCGAAGTTGTAGTGCTGCTCCAGCACAAGCACTCGGCGACCGGTTTTGCCGAGAATGTTGGCGCACGTCAACCCCGCAAGACCGCTGCCGATCACGATCACGTCATAGTGATCGCGAACGTTTTTCAACCAGTCCCGGCGTCGGACGCGTTTCTGAATTTCGTTTCTGGAAGGCATCATGCCGTTTCGACGTGCCATTCTACCGGATGTCCACCGAGCGTCACAGCCGCAAGATGATCTTCGAGGAGAAAATGTTCCACCACCCAGCGACGACCTCCAAAATCCAGTTCGAGATGCAAATCGTCAATCACGGAAACAATGTGACACTCATTCAATCCGCTGATGCCCACGCCGTTTGCTTTCAGCGTCGCCTCTTTGGCGGTCCAGACGCGGAAAAATCGCTGTAAATCTCGCCCCTCCACGACATCCCATTCTCGATCGGATGCGATTTTCTGATCCAGACCTTCGATTCGCGGGCGGATGTGCTCAATGTCGATCCCGACTGGTTGGCCGGCGATCACCGCCGCCGCCCATTGTGGTTTGTGCGAAATCGACCAGTGCCAATTCCGATTCGGCAGCGGAAC
Source organism: uncultured Phycisphaerales bacterium (assembly GCA_903905665.1). Taxonomy (GTDB): domain Bacteria; phylum Planctomycetota; class Phycisphaerae; order UBA1845; family CAIVHJ01; genus CAIVHJ01. Next base: position 3,651 of record CAIVHJ010000025.1, on the reverse strand, counting down.
CCGTTGATCCGTCTGCCGCCACCCCTCGACCGGCGCTCCGCATTTCTGCGCGCACACTCCCAGCGCCCGCCGCGCATACTCTCGCTGTCGCTTCACCCGCTCAGGCCCGTTCAGCGATTTTTCTTGAGGAATGATCTGTAACACAGGATGCAAAATCATGGTTGTTTCGTCGGGAAGATGCCGGAAATGGTGTGCTTGACGATTTCGCTGTCGAAGTAGTTTTTGCTCATTCCGGCATCGACCACTATGTGGCCGGCATTGATCCCGCTGGATCGTTCGCTCAACAGGAACATCGCCACGTTCGCCACCTCTTCCGTAGTCAGGGCTTTTTTGCGAAGCGTGGCTTGTTCGGCAAAAAGATAGTTGTCCATGTAATTCGGAATGCCCGCCGAGGCACTCGTTTTGAGGGGACCGGCGCACACGGCGTTGAAGCGTACTTTCGAGAATTGGCTGAAGGATTTCGCCAAAAACGTCACCGTGCTGTCCAGCGCCGCCTTGACCGGCGCCATGTATCCATAACTCTCCGCCGCCATCTCCGTCGTCGAAATCGAAATCGTCACGACCGACGCATTCTCTTCCAGCAAATCCTTGAACGCATTGGCCACCGCGATCAGCGAATAGCAACTGACATCCACCGCCTGCAAAAAATCCCTGCGACTAACCTCGTGAAACTTACCCGAAAAATTCTCATAATTCGCAAACGCGATCGAATGAACAATCCCCGCCAGCTTGGAGGACTGAGGACTGAGGACTGAGGACTGAGACAATTGCGGATTTCGGATTACGGATTTTGGATAGATATCAGAGACGCGACCGTGAGGGAGCGTGTGATGTTGATCAGAGATGCAATCGTCAGGGAGCGTACTACTACACCCCCCTCCCTGGAAGGGAGGGGTTAGGGGAGGGTCTTCCCTCACCTCACGCTCATCCGAACCGCGACCGTCAGCGAGCGGTCTTTTCTCTCCCAATCCTTTCCCCACTTCATCCGCCAAACGCCGAATCTGCTCATCCTTCGCCACGTCGCACACGTGGATTTCCCGCTCCGGCAATAATTTCCTCAACGCTGTCCGATGCTCCTCCGACTGCACGCTGTAAATGACCCTCGCTCCCTCCTCCTCCAACCCGCGCGCAATCGCATACGCCACACTCTTCTTGTTGGCTACCCCCAGCACCAAAAACGACTTATTTTCCAGCGCCAAGTAACTCACGTAATAGGCCCTCGTGAAAGCGTATAATCAATGACGCTGCCGCATTCCGGGCACCGGTCCTTCGACGCACGAAGATCATAACCACACTCGACGCACAATCCCAGTCGCAGTCGCCTCGCCCTCCGCCGGAAATAGAAAGGACGACAAATCACAAACACCACGCCGAAAAACAACGCCGGAATCCATAGCGGAACGATGACGTGAGGCCCCGGCCTGTAGAATCCAAGACCTTGCGGCGGCCACCATGCTGTATCGAAACCACGAAACCCACCACAGTAAAATCTGAGATGGGACGGCGAAGTACTCGACTGGGCTGAATCAAGCACAATGAATTCAACTTCACCAAACTGGAAAATCCCTGGTTCCAGATCGAAATAAACAAACTTCCCAACTGAAGGTGGGGACAACCCAATGCTGAAATAACTGCCTGCCCAGGCAGCAATACTCAACAAAAAACCAACCAGGGCCAGCAGTCCGATCCATTTCCGCCCAACAGGATTTTTCGGTCGCCTCATTTCGTAATCACCCTGTTTTCAAGGTTTTTCGGTCTTCAGGGCGAGGAAAAGTTCTCTGACACTCTTCCTTCTTTCCCATCAGCAGGGCACCTTGTTTTCCTTTGCAGTCGTAGTGGCTTCGGACCGACCGAGGCGAAACGCTTTTTTGTTCATCTCGACGATTTTGTCGCCTTTGGGGGTGAAGATTTCCGTGATGGCGGATTCGAGGTCTTCGGGATTGATTTTCAGGAACACCGAAGCCGCTCCCAGCATCACGATATTGCTGCAACGGACGTTGCCGGCTTGTTTGGCCAGCGTTTCGGCATCGATGAGCACGTGGCGGGGATAGCGGGTGATTTTTTGATAGATCTGATCCACCGGCGGATAGTTCGTGATGTTCTCCACCGGAGTTTTATTGGCAACGATCATTCCTTCGGGTTTGAGGTATTGAACGTAGCGAAGCGTCTCCAGTGGTTCGACCGACAAAATCATGTCCGCCTCGCCCAGCGGGATCAGATCGCTGAAAATTTCGTGATCGGCGAACCGAAGGTGAGACTGGACGTCGCCGCCGCGCTGGCTCATGCCGTGGACCTCGGATTGCTTCACGCACCATCCTCGCTTGAGCGCCGCCAGCGAAATCGCCTCGGCGATCGTGAGAATTCCCTGTCCACCCACACCCGCTAGAATCAGATCATATTCCATGGAAAAACTCCCGAAGTAAAAATCACGAAAAATATATCTTTATATAGCACCCGGCATGCCGGGTGCTTTCTGAAACTATTTCCTCTTGATTTGGATGCACGGTCGATAGGCGACCACGACCGACAATCCGCGATACGCGATTTCACGCTTCATGATCTTTGTGTTTTCCTCGTGATTTTTGGGCAGCGGTTCAATTCGGACCAGATGTTCTTTGTCCATGCCCAGACCGAGGATGATATTCACCAGCGCCTCTCCCGTGGCAAACACTTCCTGACCACCCGTCATGCCGACGATGGCATTGTCGAGGATCACGACCGTCATATTGGCGTTCTCTTTGATCGCGCCGATCAATCCGGTCATCCCCGAATGAACAAACGTCGAATCACCGATGGTACAAACCACCGGATGGGCGCCCGCCTTGGCAGCTCCCAGCCCCATGCTGATCGATGCTCCCATGTCCGTACACGTGTGAACGGCGTTGTAGGGCGGCAATGCCCCCAGGGTATAGCATCCGATGTCGCTGAACAGGCACCGGGTTTTTTCATTTTCCGTCGCCGCCACAATGGCTTTGAAAGTGTCACAGTGCGGGCATCCCTGACACAATTGGGGGGGCCGACGCGGCAAATCCGTCTCGAACGGGAAACTCCCCAATGTCTTGACATTCAATGACTTGCGGACGATATCCGTGGTGAGTTCACCCGTGCGAGGAAGATCACCGGTGAGTTTCCCGCGAACGTCGTGGTCCGTAAGGCCAAACAGCCCGACGAGTTGTTTCTCGATCAGTGGATATCCTTCTTCCACGACCAGAATCTCACGACAATGCTCGACCAGTCGGCTGATCAGTTTCAGCGGGAGGGGATACGTGCTGATTTTGAGCAGGGATTGCTCGAAATCCGGTCCGAGGGCTTCCCGAACGTAGTTGTAAGCAATGCCCGAGGCGATGATTCCTTTGGAACCTCGAATCTGGAGTGAATTGAACGGTGAATCCTCAGAGTAAGTTTGCAGGTCGTTTTGCAGATCGAGAAGATGTTGGAATCGACGGCGGGCATGCATCGGAAGGAGCGTCCAGATCGTCATGTCTTGTTGCGGATTGAGCGGTTTTTGCGGCGTCACCGGTTTCGGTTGCACGTTGGATCGACTGTGCGCCATTCGGGTGGTGACGCGCATCATCACGGGAATTCGAAATCGCTCCGACATTTCGAAAGCCTCGCGCGTCATGTCGTACGCTTCCTGCTGGTTCGCAGGTT
>CAIVHJ010000024.1 GCA_903905665.1 uncultured Phycisphaerales bacterium | reverse complement strand
TTTTTTTTGGTTCGGGCTGGTTTGGTATCCCGTCGTTGAGATATTTGCGTGAAGAGCACGACGTGGTTCAAGTCATCACCCAACCTGATCGGCCAAGCGGTCGGGGATTGCGGCTGACTCCCACACCAATCAAGACCAAAGCCGCCGAGCTGAATCTTCCCGTGACCACCGTTGAAGACGTGAATGATCCCACGTTCGTCGGCGGGTTGACGGCGTACAACGCCCAGTTGGGAATCGTCATCGCCTATGGTCAGAAAATCGGTTGCCCGCTAATCGACAAAATTCCCGGGCGATGCATCAATCTCCACGCATCGTTACTTCCCAAATATCGCGGGGCGGCGCCGATTGCGAGGGCCCTCGTTGGGGGCGAGGAGCGAACCGGCGTCACGATTTTCAAACTTGTCGAGCGAATGGACGCCGGGCCCATTCTGACGCAGCGGTGGACGCTCGTTCGTCCCGATGAAACCGCCGTCGAGCTGGAAGACCGGTTGGCCGGCATCGGCGTCGATGCGCTTCGGGCTGCGATCGATCTGTATACCTCGAACCCTAATCCATCCGGGCAACCGCAGGACGAATCCCAGGCTACGCAGGCCCCCAAGATCAGGAAACAGGACGGATTCATCGACTTTCATCAACCGGCGAAGGTTATTGCCCAACTGATTTGCGGAATGTGGAACCGGCCGGGAGCGCGTTGTGTTTATGTGAGCAATTCGTCGGGGAAAACAGAGGAAGTGATCATCGCCCGCGCCCGCCCCACCGAAGGACAACCCATGAATCTGCCCGCCGGTCATATCGACCCGCGAATGTACGTCGCGACATCCGACGGAATGCTTGAGATTCTGGAGATCAAACCCGCGAACGGGAAACTCATGCTGTGGTCGGATTTTGTGCACGGTCGGCACGTCAAAGCCGGCGACCGCTTTGGACGAATCATAGGCGTCGGCGGCCCCACCAGCACAACACCAGCAGGGCATACAGAAAATCCGCATGATCCGCCCGATGATGCACATGCTGATGATAAAGATTCATGACGTTTTCGTAGTTCAGGGGAGGGAATTGCGAGAGTGCACCGGCCGTGACCGTGTCGAAAAACAAATCGCGCAGGGGCCCGCGCAAAAATTCCCCGATCGGCAATTCGAAACCCATTTTCGGTCGCTGAAGAATTTCATCCGGCAGAATGTTTCGGTAGGCATCGTGCAGGATTTTTTTTCGCCGTGTGTTTTCAATCTTGTCCGTCGAGGGCCGGGAAACCGCCAATTCCACGACCGACGGATCGAGCATCGGAGTGCGCACCTCCAGACCATGGTACATGCTCGCCAAATCCACCTTGTGGAGCATGTCGGAGGGCAATTGGTACAAGAGGTCCGCCAGAAGAACCTGGTTCAAGTCATCTCCGCTCCATTCACGGCTTAATTCGTCCCCCAACACGCCCGGGAAAAATTCCGATGCTCCTGTCGGCGGAGGCATTTGAGACTGCGGATCCAAAATAGATTCGGTTTGAGGTGAAAGAATTCGACTCCAGAGC
>CAIVHJ010000023.1 GCA_903905665.1 uncultured Phycisphaerales bacterium | reverse complement strand
CCATTACGGAAGTATAAAGGGGGCACGAATCGGTGCTTGCCCTGCGCAACCGGCAAAAAGCCCTAACCTGTTCAAAGACCAGTAACTCCTCTCCTTTCTAGGAAGGGATCGGGGGAGGATCATAGATTGCTTCTCTCTCGCTCCTGGGAGGAATTAGGTATTGTTGGTCCGAGGAAGTTCCGTCAATACATTCGAATCAGCACTTTGATGTTTTGCGGGTCACCGGCAGCTGTAAACGCTTCAATGCCCTGTTCCAGCCGATACGTCCGGCTGATCATCGTCGCCACGTCAATCTGCTGCCGCGCGAGTAAATCAATCGCCTCACGAAACGGCCCGCATCGACTCCCCATCACCGTAACTTCTTTGATCACCAGCGGCGCCAGATCAACGGAAGTTCCTCCGGCATAAGTGCTCTTGAGAACGATCACCCCGCGCGGTCGAACCATCTGCATCGCAAGATTCAACCCCTGCGGTTCCCCCGTGCATTCCACCACGACGTCCCGATCCCCGCGAGGAACCAGTTGTTTAACGTCCACAGTCTGAATCCCATGTCGCTCGCAAAACGCGAGCGTCTGCGGATTGCGACCGACCACTTCGACACGGCAACGCACGGACTGCAACACCTGCGCCGCCAATAACCCCAGTCGCCCCGATCCGACGACGGACACATTCATCCGCGGCTCGATCGGACACTGCTTGAGTACCTGCATCGCCGCCGCCAAAGGCTCGACAAACACCGCCTGCTCGTCGGGAATCACCTCCGGCACTTCGTGCAGATTTTGTTCCGGCAGCACCACGTATTCCGCCATCGCACCATCCCGACCGGAAATCCCCACCACCGTCCGCTGCCGACAATGCGATGCCAACCCGCCCCGACACATGTCGCACGCCCCGCACACACAGTTGATTTCCCCGACGACCCGCTTCCCCTTCCACTTCGAAGAACCCGACACCACTTCGCCGACGAATTCATGCCCGGGAATCCCGCGAAACTTCATGTATCCTTTGATAATTTCTAGATCGGTCGCGCAGATTCCCGCCATCCTCACGCGCACCAGCACCTCACCCGCCGCCGGCTTAGGGTCGGGATGTTCCCCTTCGTACCGCAATAATTTGTCAAACACCAATGCCTTCATGAGAAACCGTTCCAAAATACTTCTTCTGGAACCACAACGCCACATTGACCAGACCGATCAGGACCGGCACTTCGACCAACGGCCCGATCACGGCGGCAAACGCAGCACCGGAATTGATCCCGAACACCGCCACCGCGACCGCAATCGCCAACTCGAAATTGTTGCTCGCCGCCGTAAAGGCGATCGTCGTCGTCTTCGAATAGTCGGCGCCGATTTTTCGACCCATCCAAAATGATACCAGAAACATCACCACAAAATAGATGCACAAGGGAATCGCAATGCGAAGCACGTCAAGAGGAAGACGGATGATGGTTTCGCCTTTGAGCGAAAACATCACCACAATGGTAAACAGCAATGCGGCCAAAGTGATCGGCGAAATCTTCGGAATAAATTTCGTATCGTACCAGTCTCGTCCAACGGTTTTCACCAGCACCAACCGCGTCAACATCCCCGCTAAAAACGGTATCCCAAGATAGATAAACACACTGTGGGCGATTTGGCTGATGGTCACATTCACTACCATCCCCTTCAAACCCAATAGCGGCGGCAACAATGTGATGAACACCCACGCATAAACCGAATAAAACAACACCTGAAAAATGGAATTGAACGCCACCAACCCGGCGGCATATTCGCTGTCGCCCTTCGCCAGTTCGTTCCACACGATCACCATCGCAATGCACCGCGCCAGTCCGATCATGATGAGACCGACCATGTATTCGGGGTAACCTCGCAGAAACAGCACCGCCAACCCGAACATCAAAATCGGACCGATGACCCAGTTCTGCACCAGCGATAGACCCAGCACCCGCACATTGCGAAACACGTCGCCGAGTTCTTCGTACTTCACCTTCGCCAGCGGCGGATACATCATCAAGATCAAACCGATCGCAATCGGAACACTCGTCGTCCCGACGGAAAATCGATTGATAAAAGTCTCCACCCCGGGAATGCAATACCCCACCCCGACGCCGACCCCCATCGCCAGAAAAATCCACAACGTCAAAAAACGATCCAGAAACGATAGATGGGCGCATTGATCCGTTTTCATAAATCCCTACTTTGGTTTACGGGCGGCGATATTGAGACTCGTGATGAAATCCGCCGGATTGGTTCCGGTCGGCAACTCGGCGGCGATCTTTTGATAAAGCGGATCCTCAAATTCGATCATGGATGCAATGTAATCCGGCTTCTGTTCAAGACGAATATCCACAAAACCCGCTTCTCGCAGATAACGCTCCGTATCCGAAACCAATACGGCTCCCGCCACACATCCGATCCATGCCGAAACCATTTGCAAAACCGCTGCCGGAAGCGGACGCAGCAGCGCAAGGTCGGAAACCGCAACCCGACCGCCCGGTTTGAGCACACGAGCGATATCTCGCCACACCTGCCGTTTGTCGGGCGACAGATTGATGACGCAATTCGAAATCACCGCATCCACACTACCGTCCGCCACGGGTAAGTGTTCGATTTCACCGAGCCGGAATTCGACATTATCAAGTCCGCTGTGTTCATGATAAGATTCGATATTGCGACGAGCCTTGCTGATCATATCCGGCGTCATGTCCACTCCGATCACACGACCCGTTCGTCCGACGCGCGGACCCGCAAGAAACACGTCGAATCCACCCCCGCTGCCCAAATCGACAACTACTTCTCCCGGCCTCAGCGAAGCAATCGCCACAGGATTGCCGCACGACAATCCCATGTTCGCACCCTCCGGCAATTTTGCCAGATCGGCCTCGGCATAACCCATCGTTCTGGCCAAATCGTCCACCGTGACGGTCTTCGTCCCGCAACACGAACTCGTCCCGCAACACCCATGAGATCCGACCCCATGATCCGCTTTCGCTATCTCCGCATAACCCGCCCGTACCCGCTCACGAACCGATTCGGCAACGTCATGATTCAATTTTTCTTCCATAATGTTCTCCTATCAGCAGCAAAGCACCTAAAAATCCTCGCTGTTTGGGCGTCACTCCCGAAGGCGCAGGCAATCTCCATTCCCAATACTCAACGTGCGATGTAGAGGAGGTAGACTCCACCCAACAGAACCAGGACGCCGCAAACCGACTTGACGATTACCGTGCCTTTCGAGTTTTCATTCCAATTTAGAAATCGTTGGACAAGCTCAGTTGATGTCCCGGCAACAACGATTACGGAGCAATGTCCAATACCATAGGCCAGCAACAACAGCACTCCATAAGTCAGGTTCGTGTTAGCAAGCTTAAAGGTAACGCTCAACATGGGAGCCATATACGCAAATGTACACGGACCCAGTGCTACACCGAATACCAATCCCAGAATCAAGGCGGCCAAGAGCCCTCTTCGTTTCATGCCCACCTGTCCAGGACCAGACCAGGGCATGGGAATGACGTTCAACAGGTGCAAACCCACTAGGAAGAAAACGACGGCCACCAAGTAGTTCCCATAGCGTCCCACATCGCCCAACATGCGTCCGGCAGTGGCGGTGATGACTCCGATCAATCCAATGGTTACCAGGATGCCCAAAGCAAAGAGCAATGAAATGGCGAAGGCTCGCTTGGTGGAAATCCGGCCTTGCTCATCGATGAAACCCACGATCAGGGGAATGCTGGCCAAGTGACAGGGACTTAAGATAATGCTGAGGATTCCCCACACCACAGCAGCACTCACGGCAATGGCAGGCGTTCCTTCGACGGCGTGGGTTAGTCTGGCAAGCAACTCTTGCATGACGGTATTGCCCTTCTGCTTGATGATCCGCTTATGGGTGAGGGTTGTCGGTACCGAGAAAATCCACTCCCAATTCCTTCCACTTGGCCAAGATGTCTTCTTTGGAATAGAAACCTTCGTGCCGAAACCGTTCCTTACCATGCGCATCAAAGAATATCTGTGTGGGAATCGTGCTAATGCCATACTGGGTACCAGCACTCTCGTTTTTCCATACATCAATGAACTCAACTTCCAACCGGCCGGCATATTCTTTCTTGAGCTCTTCCAGAATTGGAGCCATCGCCTTGCAAGGAATGCACTTGCCGGCACCCAGGTCTAGTAGCTTAGGCAGATTGGACGTTTCCGCGATGGTATCCATCGTTGTAGATGGCCTGCTTGCCGTTGATTCTCCATTATTCATTTCAGGTTTCTGTCTCTTCATGTAAAAGGTCATCAGAATGGCCAGTGCAAGAACAGCGACAATGGCAACCTTGGTTCCGATTCCCATTCCACTCTTCTCGGTCTTTTCTTTATTCTCATCAGTCATTGCAGCAGCTTTCCTTTCTTTCAGTCTTGGAACCACTATCCGCCACGCCCAAATCAACCCGAACACGCACAAGATATATATCCAAGTGCTGCTCTCCTCTGAACAGGGGCATCCGATTCCGTGCATATTCGCTCGTCTTCCTTCAACGCATGAGCATCTTGTTTCCCTGGGCCGCGACTTGATCTACCCGCTCATCCGTCACCGGCGACTTACTCTTCTCCATACCGAGGTCGGCAAGCTGGAGATGCTCGAAAGTAATGAATCCTGCCTGCTCCAGACAGTTCTTGGCGCAGTTGAGCGGACATCCGTCGATGGCCAGAATCGCTTCGGCGGACTCGGTACTCTTCATGATGCCGCTCACTCACCCCCCGATTCCGGCTAAACAGAACATCTTGCCCACGCCATCCCGCGTGAGCTTCCTTGCCGCTTGGTCCGCGATGGCTCCGACATCCGCCGCCCCGGAACACGCGAAGATCAACTTCGTCGCGCTACTGCAACAATTGCCCGACATGGTTTATCCTTCCTTTCAAGCAAGCAGTTTCTTGATATCGTCCACCGATAGAGCCTTCCCTGCCGACTTCACGCTGCCGTTAATTACCAGTGCCGGTGTCATCATGACGCCATATTTCATAATCTGGTTGATGTCCGTGACCTTAACCAGTTCATACTCGATGCCTAGCGACTTGGCTGCTTCCTCGGTACTCTCGGACAGTTTCTTGCATTTTGGGCAACCCGTTCCAAGAATTTCGATCTTCATTGTTGCACCTCTAAATCAAAAAAACGCACCGTAAATCAATCCCGCCACCGTCGACAACACAACCACCAACGACACATAAACCAACATTTTTCTTGTTCCCACGATCGATCGAATCACCAGCATACTTGGCAACGAAAGTGCCGGGCCCGCGAGCAACAACGCAAGGGCAGGCCCCTTCCCCATTCCCGATCCCATCAATCCCTGCAATATCGGCACCTCGGTCAGCGTGGCAAAGTACATCAACGCCCCCGCAAAAGAAGCAAAGAAATTCGCCCATACACTGTTGCCCCCCACAGACTGTTCAATCCAGCGGTTCGGAATCAACGCCTCTTGCCCCGGACGCCCCAACAACACTCCCGATACCAGCACGCCGATAAACAGCAAAGGCAAAATCTGCTTGGCAAAAAACCAGGTGCTACCGACCCACTGCTTTAACTCGTCGCGAGAAAACCACGACACCAACATGATCGCAAGCAGTACCAACAAGATACCGGTAATAATCCACTTGACCGAAAAAAGAAATTCCCAGACGAAATTCGGCGTCGCGGGCCTCGCCCAGTTTGCAAAGACGAGTATTCCGACCATCGCGGCGAAATACGATGCCGTTTTCCACAACGGTCGATCGGCGGCGCCCTCCGGCAGCACGAACCCGCCGTTCGCCTGCGCGACTTCCGCTTTCGCTCGCTCTTCCCGGCGAAAAATTAAATGCATCAACAAACCGATAACGAAACTGAATCCGATGGCGCCGATCGCCCTCGCAGTTCCAATTTCCCAACCCAACACCCGCGCGGTTAATATGATCGCCAACACGTTGATCGCCGGACCGGAATACAAAAACGCCGTCGCAGGCCCCAAACCCGCCCCCCGTGTCCAAATACCGGCGAACAGCGGCAACACCGTGCAGGAACACACCGCCAAAATCGTCCCCGATACCGAAGCCACCGTGTATGCAAGGAATTTATTGGCAGAGGGTCCAAGGTATTTCATCACGGACGCCTGCGATACGAAACACTGGATCGCACCGGCAATAAACAACGCCGGAACCAGACACAGGATCACATGATGCCGAGCGTAATCTTGCAACATGAGCAACGCTTCTCGACCTGATCGCGCAAGAACTGACTCAGCCGATATCGTCTCAAACGGCAAATAGTACGCCGCCAAAAAAACCATCAACATCACCGATAAAATCACTATGTTCTTCATAAAAAACTCATTACATCTGAACAGTAAAAGTCACACACGAATTCATCGAACCCGAAACCCTTCCATCAGGGATGCGATCACCTCATCAAAGACGTAACCGCTTTGTCAGAGACGCGACCGTCAGGAAGCGTGCAATGAACTCCCCTCCCTCCCAGGGAGGGGTTAGGGGAGGGTCTTTTCACGCTTCACGCTCTTCAAAACCGCGACCCTCGCAACAAATTGCATCCACTTACTGTTTAGCGGCACGCCCGAAGGGCGGCGCGGAATTACATTTGTCTTTGAATCTTTAACCCGCGTACGGCCCTTCGTTTCCAACACATTCCTCAGAACCCAACAATCGCTCATCCCCGAACTCCGGATTCTTGTTTTTTCAGATTGCTCACCAAAACGGATTCCAGACAGTCAAAGAATCGAGTCAAACAACTGCATTCCAGCCGATACGTCATCGTCAATCCCCGCTTGTGACACGTCACCAACCCCACCTTTTTCAAAATCGTCAAATGCTTGGAAACCGTGGATTGATCCGCCCCCACCAGCTGGGTCAACTCCCCAACACACAACGAACGATTTCGCAGCACGTCGAGAATCAACAACCGACTGGGATGCGCAATCGCCTTCGCAATTTCCGCACGAACCTGATAATGTTGCGTCGATTTCATCCTCATGGCAATATGGTAATATAGCCATACATGACTTGCAAGTCAACAGCAGAGGGGCATACTACTCCCCTCCCTCTCAAGGAAGGACCGAGGGAGGGTCCAGCAGTAACCCCCCTCCTTCCCAGGAAGGGGCAAGGGGAGGGTCAACTCCTGAACTCTTAAACTTCTTCCCTCCAGTTTCCCTGACGGTTTGAGTATTTGCGTTAATCGGTATATTCAAAAGAGAATTGATGTCACAACTGTGCGGCGATCGAACGATAAGTCTCACCGGCGGGCGAATAAAACTCCGCCCCCACTGCCTGCCAGTCAATGCATTCCCGGCACAGTGGCGGCAGATCGTCCCAGCGATGATCCAAATGGGCTTGACGAAACCGCTTCATCTCTGCGTTCCAGACTTCCGAAATGCTCTGACGATTGACGTTCCCCCCCACAAAACGTCCTTCGTTATCCACCGCGCAGGCCACCAGGTCGCCGTTCCAGTGAATCGTACAGGTGTGATTCGCCCACGGACACGCGATCCGAAACGGATACTGCCGTGTCAAATTGCTCGCCGGCACAAAACCCGTCCACGTGAATTTCTCGCGGATCTTGACGTGCGCCCCAAGACCCAACCAGTAATCCCTGAACGCTTCGACTTCGTGTTCGTTTTCGTCCATTCTGGAATACTGGCAGATGATGGTCGGTGTGGGTATACCCTCCGCGTCCAGCTCCTTTTTCCGCTCCAGCAACGCTCTTACGCCTGCATAAACGGCTTCATGCTTTCCGTGGGGGTCTTGGGTGTATCGAATCGACTCAAACGTCTCCTTCGTAAAACCGTCCAGACTCAAAATGAATTTGTTCAACCCGCACGTCAAAATCTTGTCGATGAACTCGCCCCGACAAAACGATCCGTTGGAATTCAGCACAAGGTTGGTCAAACCCATTTCCCGCGCCTGTCGAAACTTGTCATACGCACGGTCCCCAAGCAACAACGCCTCGCCGTAAAACGTCGGCCAAACTTCCGCATCCGGCTTGTGCTCGACAATCTCCAAAATAATTTTCTCCCAAAGCGCATCGGACATGTTGCCCTTGGGACGCTGCAACTGGTCGTGATGACAATGCCGGCACTGAAAATTGCAGTACGTCGTCAACTCCACCACAAACTGCGGCGGAAACGAATGCTGCCTCAGACGCGACTCAATCTGAAGCAATGCTCGTTTCTTTTCCTCTGTCATCAGGGTCCATCCCATTGAGAAACGATGATAAATGCTTGAACCACAAAACCCAGTATGATTTCTGTTTAGCGGCGGACCCGCAGGGTCGCGCTTCGTACCGAATGATATCGGAAGAACTTCCACCCCAATCTACTTACGTCCGAAAAAAACTCGTTCGCAACCCTCTGGTGGACCCAAGGATATGTTCACTCCGCCCCTCGTTTTTCCGATATACACAAGATCATTATCGGCCCCGTGAGGCCGTGTCCCGGCGCCTAGTGAACGCGGTATAGGCCTGCGCCTCGGAGCACCGTCGATGTGTGGAATCTGCGGTTTTATCGATCAACCCAACAGCGATCTGCTGTCGGCTATGACGCAGGCGTTGACCCATCGCGGCCCCGATGAAATGGGTACCTGGGAGTCGCCCGAAGTCAGTCTGGGTTCTCGGCGATTGTCAATTGTGGACCTCGCGCGCGGTCAACAGCCCATGACCAGCGAGGACGGCTCTGTGGTCGTCGTTTATAACGGCGAAATTTTCAACGCCCCCGAACTGAGGACCCGCCTCATTCAGCACGGTCACATCCTGCATACCACCTGCGATACCGAACTGATCCCCCATCTCTACGAAGAGCGTGGAGAGGATTTCGCCCACGAATTAAATGGCCAATTTGCCATCGCCGTGTGGGATAAAAAACGTCACCGGATGATTCTGACTCGTGACCGCCTCGGAATCAAACCGTTGTTCTATTGCACTCGAAACGACCGCCTGTACTTCGCCAGCGAAATCAAAAGCATTCTCCTCGCCGGCAAAACACGACCGTCGATTAACCTCGAAGCGCTGTACCATTACCTGACCTTCAAATATGTCCCGCACCCGTTGACCATTTATCAGGGTATTCAATCGCTCTGCCCCGGCGAGCAGATCATCTTTGAACAAGGCCAAATCAAACGGCGTACCTACTGGGAAATTCCGCACACTGAGAACCTGATCCGCGATCCGCTTCAAGCCGTCGATCGGCTCGACGAACTGCTCCAACTGGCCATCAAACGCCAACTCCTTTCCGACGTTCCGGTTGGAGTCTTGCTCAGCGGCGGCCTCGACTCGAGCCTCATGGTGGCAATCACCTCTCGACTCATGCACGAACCGCTCAAGACCTTTACGCTCGTTTACGAAGACGATTTCGCTCACAAATCTCCCGAAACAATCGCCGCCCGTAAAGTCTCGCAACTCTTTGAAACCCAACACCTTGAACACGTTGCCACACATCGGGAACTGCTGGATGATCTACCCAATATCTTCGCCGCGTTCGACGAACCGTTTGCGACGGTCATGAGTCCGTATTTCGTCAACAAACTCGTCAGCAAGCACGTCAAAGTCTGCTTGTCGGGTGACGGGGCGGACGAGATGTTCGGATCATATCTGTCGCACCGAATCGCCCAGCCCATTCACCACATCAAAACCTTCGGCGAGAAGTACGTGCGCCAACACCCGGAATTATTAACCCCGTGTGAGTCAATCGCTGATCGCGTTTATCAACTTGCCCAAATGGAAGATTGGGACTGGCGAACCCAACTCGGCGTGTTTGCTGATGTCGAAAAATTAGCCCTCCTCTCACCGGAACTCGAAGGACTGCAACAATATTCCACCACCCAACGAGTCCGAAAGGAATTGCGGCGGTGCACGAATCACGATGCACAAAACCGCCAACAGGAATTTGACTGCCGCACGATGCTCCCCGACCACGTCCTGAACTACTCCGACAAACTCTCGATGGCGCATTCCGTCGAAATTCGCGTACCCTATCTGGACCATGAACTCGTCGAATACGCGTTTTCCGTCGCCGGCAACTTGAAAATCCATCACGGCTGCTGCAAGTGGCTTCTCAAGCAAGTTGCCCGACGATATCTCCCACCCGAAATCGTGGACCGCCCCAAAGAAGGTTTCGTCATGCCGATCAACAATTGGCAACAAACGGTCTTTGAATCCGCGATTAGAGAAACGCTGACCCCGGAACGACTCAACCAGCACCGCCTGTTCCAGCCCGAAATCGTGCAGCAACTCGTTCATCGTTATTACTCAGGCCAAACCGACCTGCAATACAAAGTCTGGACGCTCTTCTGCTTCCAGTGCTGGTATGATCAGGTCTATCAATCTCGGACGACCGAACCATGCGAGTCTTATTGTGTGCCATGACGGGAATGGGCAATGCCGCCCTGACGTCGCTTCGCAGCGCCGGCATCGACGTCGTAGCCGTGATCACCGATCCGGTGGACGGCCCGGGATTCCCACACTATCCTTGTGAAGACTTGGTTTCGCTGTGCCGACGATGCCGAGTACCGATCTGGTCGGGTTTTGATTTCAAACAATCGTCGTCGTTGGCTCGCATTCAACAAGAATCCCCGGATGTTTTGGTCGTCGCCACGAGCAAAAAAATCATCCCTCCATCGGTCGTCGAATTTCTGCAGGGCCGCGCGATAAATTGTCATCCGTCCCTCCTGCCGCATCATCGCGGTCCCACTCCCGTCGCGTGGACCATTCAACACGGCGACCGCGAAACCGGACTGACGTTCATCCAACCCACGCCGCAAATCGATGCTGGCCCAATCTGGTCCCAGCATCGGATCACCGTCGAATCCGACGAAACCGCCGGCTCGCTTCGATGCCGTCTCGACCAACAGGAACTCCCGAAACGGCTGCCCGATGTCGTCGCGAGCGTCGTCAGTGGTTCCGTCAAACCGCAACCCCAAACCGGAACCGCCACGCAGGAACCACGAATCGATCCCCTGATCTGGGGCGAAGAATCCCTGCCGCCGAACCTCGACCAGTGCCTGCGGGATTATCGGGCGCGAGTTCCCCATCCCGGCGTATTCCTTCGGGACGCAAATCGACTCTCCCGAATCGGTGAATTGCACATTCTCGACCGGGCTGCGCCACACGATCTCTCACGACCCTCGATCATGATTTCACAACGTCGGTTTGAAATCTTCCTGTCGGATGGTACGATCACCGGCAATCTGACTTCGGACGAACCACAACTCACGCCGAGTCGATGACATGAACACCGACGGAATCAAAACCTGCGTCATCCTCCAGCCGGGATATCTGCCGTGGCTGGGATTCTTCGAGCAGATGCACCGCGCGGACGATTTCGTTTTTCTCGACGACGTTCAATACGACAAGCACAGTTGGCGAAACCGGAATCGGATCAAAGGCCCCGATGGGCCACAATGGCTAACCGTACCCGTTCTCGTCAGCGGACAGGGAAAACCCGCCATCCGCGACGTGCAAATCGATCCGACTCAGCCCCGCTGGGCTGAAAAACATCTCCACGCTATCCATCAATACTACCACGCCTGCCTGCATTTCAACTGGCTCTTTCCTGAACTGGAGGCGATCCTTAACCAACCCCGGACCTCCATCGCTGATCTGGATATTGACCTGATCAAAATGCTCTGCGAAAAGCTGGGATTGCAACGCCGCCTCCATCGAAGCTCCGATTTGAACGTTCCTCCGGGACGCTGCGAACGGCTCATCGAAATCTGCCGACGACTCGACGCCCGTCATTACTACAGCGGCGCCGCCGCGAAATCCTACATTGATCCTGCCTTGTTCTCACAAGCGGGAATTAAGGTGGAATTCCAGGATTACAAACACCCGGAATATCCGCAGCGCTACGGTGATTTTGTTTCGCACTTGTCGGTCATCGATTTGATGTTCAACTGCGGGCCGGAAAGTTTGACCATTCTGACGGGATCACGAGCCTGACGGAACACCCACGGGTTCATACGCAACCAAATCATAACGGTCGTTTTTCGTCGGGCACATCTCGTTTGTGCGCCCCATCGTGAACCACCGCCCGTAGGCAAGATACTGGGTGGACGAAAGAAAATCCTTGCTGATGTTTTTTTCGTTGAAATAAGTACTCAACCGGCCTTGCTCTCGTTTGAAATGAATCGAATAAACGGTGTCGGTTTTCTTCTTCACGTGCATCCCGACACTGATTTCCGGATGCGCCTGATGGATGGAATTCGCAACCTCCCCAGCATACACACCGATGACGTCAATTCTGGAGTTCGGATGGCCGTTGAGAAAATCATTGACCACGCAGAGTTGCGAACGGTTCGGCTCGCGCAAATCATAATGCGACACGTTGACATCCCCGCAGGAGGATTCCACGAGAATCACGGTGCATTCGACCTGCCCAAACGCATAAATATCAAAGTTTTCTACTCCAGCCATCTCGGCAAATGTATTCCACCCCAGAACCAGTTGACGATTCGGCTTGACGAGAGAAAACTCATAACTCGGCGGCGATAGAAAATGCCACTCCAGAAACAACCGTTGCACTTCATCCAGTTGAGGAAACCGCGACGCATCGGCAAACAAACGAGCGAGAAAACGTCGATCGGTGCTGATCGTCGATATCGGCAACCGATTGTGAATTCGCTTCTTGACCACATAAACCGGAAACATATCCTCGTTGACCTTCAGTCCAAACGCCCGGGCCAACACCGCGTTTTTCGCATTGATCTCCGCTGTTCGCTTCGTCCCGACCAGATTGTAGTACTCTTCAAGAAACGCACACGGACCCCGCTTGTTGACAAAATCCTGAACGGATTGCTCCAAAAAAGTCGGGTCGGGCTGAATGGACACTGCAAAAGGCGGGGGGATCGCTTCCTGACGGACCCAGTACCATCCCCGCACGCGCTCATAACCCAACGGCGACAAAAGCATCACCGCAATCAGCGAAGCAATCCACCACACATAACGATTCCTGACCCACCTCAATGGATTCCACGCGGCGAAACGCTGATGTTCTATATGATGAAACAATGGTCTTCTCCAATCTCTTCATCGGCTTGGCCGATTCACGTCAGAATCGCTTCGGTGCCGATCGGCATCCCGTAATAAATCACCGGCTCAAACGCCCCGATCCGTTCCCGCATAAACGGAATCGCATCCGGACCCGCCCCCAGCACAATCCCATCCGACTGCCGCATCGACCCGTCGGGTTCCCGCACCGTCAATCCCCAAAACTCCTCGCCGATCTTGTGTCGGTTATTCTCAAACACCCCGATAATCTGCTCTTTCGGAAAACCCGTCTGCGTCAGAATAATGAGCGAGGTCGTTCCCGCCCCATAAAAACTCAATCGCTGCCCCTGTGCCTTACATCGGTTCACTCGCTCAAATACATAATCCCACGCAGCCACCATGTCCTTCACACGCCGTTTCATCGCTTCCCCGGACCGACCAAGGTGTTCCTGATGTGGTGAACCGATCGAATCAACCTTGCGAAACAAAAACCGCGACAAAGACCCCTGCAAGTCCTTGCGAATCAGTTCAAGATGATGCTCCTCGGCCAGTGCCAGAAAATGCTCCTCGAACAACAAACTATGATGATCCGCAAAATACAACTCGAACGGCGCCTGATGCAACAGCACGATCTCGATGCTCATGATTCCGCCCGTCTTGAGCAAATCCACCCCCTCACGCACGAACACGCGGGTCGGCACCCGATTCAACACCGTGTGCATGCACACCAGATCGTAAGCCCCGGATTCAAAATCCGCCCCCCGAAATTTTTTCAAGTGAAACACGGCATCCGGCGTTTTCTCCCGCGCGAGATCGATCGATCGAACGTTGGGGTCCACTCCTTCCACACGCCAATTCGGATACTCCGCCAAAAACGCCTCTTCAAAAAAACCCTTGCCGCAGCCAATGTCGATCATCCGCCCCGTGGCGGGATATTCGTGTGACAACACAAACTGATTCAACGTGCGCGAAAACGAATCCCCGGCGGCGTAATTGATGTAGTCGTAGGCGCTGTTTTGCGTCTTGGAGGAATACGACGCCTGGTAATAGGAATCGAGCCTCTCATCCAGCGGCGATTGCAGCGTATAGACGAACCCGCAATTCCGGCACATTCCCTTCACCAAAGGAACCCCGTTGTCCACAATTTCCCGGTCCGAGCAAACCGAAGCAAGGGTATTCTTCACCACAATTTCCCAGTCGCTCCGGCCGCAAATCTCACACGGGCGGTGCTGCGGATTCAACATAAGTATTTCTCCGATTGGAGGATGTCGGTTGGGCCACCGCATTCGTGCGGGGCAAACTCGGCCGTTCCACGGTGGATCGAACCCGTTGTGGCTTCTTTCCGGGTTGCGGATCGCATTCGTCCGCCCCCTCCAGATTGATCGCCCGTGAACACAAATACAACGGACGCTGCTTCGACTCCAGGTACGTCAAACCCATGTATTCCCCCAGAATCGCCAACACCCCGAACTGAATACTGTGCAACAACAGCATGACCAAAATCAGCGACGCCCATCCCGTCACCACGAACCCGTAAGCAAAGTAGCGATAGACCACCCACCCCGCCCCGACAAAGCAACCCATGATGCACAAACACGCAAACACGGCGCTCAGATGCAGCGGTGCTATCGAAAACGACGTCAAACCCGTCAGGAAATGGCGGATCAACTTGAAAAAGGAGTAATTGGACTCTCCTTTTCGCCTTGGATCGATTTCAATGGGGAGTTCGGCGCTTCGAAAACCGTACCACGGAATTAGATATCCCAGATAACGCTGCCGCTCAGGACAACGCCGGAGCGATTCTGCCACTGTCGCCCGAAACACGCGAATGGCCGCCTGATTCGGCGTAATCTGAATCCCGCTGATCCGATTCAGCAACCGCATCGCCAATCCGCTGATCCACGACCGAAGCCAGTGCTGACGTCGGCAATGACGTGACCCGTAAACTATGTCGAACCCCTCCCGCAACTTGGCGATGAATCGCGGAAGGTCTTCGGGGCGTTCCTGCAAATCCGTATCCATCCAGCTGACCATTCGCCCCCGCGCCGCATCCACCCCCGCGCTGATCGCAACATGCTGACCATAATTGCGACTCAACACCAATACCTTGATTCGCGGATCCGACCGTGCTTGCTCCTCCAGATACCCAACGGACCCATCGCCGCTCCCGTCATCCACAAAAATTAACTCATACCGCAACTGTTCCTGTTCCAGGGTCACCCGAAGACGATCCAGCAGCTCCGGCAGATTCTCCGCTTCATTCCGAAACGGAAGCACCACACTCAAATCCAACGATTCATCTTCCGCAAGCGCCCGATGGACCTGTGTTCCGTCCTCTTCGCCCGGACCTGGGCCGAAAAATATTTCCTGCATGATATCTTTACGTGTCGTCATGGTTCGACCGATCTGCCTGTCCTCAAAACCGACCCATCAAGTCGTTTCCATGATCTTATCGGAAGTCGCGCGACCACGCTCAAGCATTCATTCTTCTTCAGAAGATTCTTTCTCTTTTTTTCAACGCAAAAAATTATCGGACCAGTCGCAAATAACGACCGACACGCTGCCGAAAGGACTGCCGAACATTGCCCCGATCACGCCGACAACTTTGATTGGCTTGAAATGCTGATTCCAGACGTGGTTACAATTCTCAACTCAGCCGAAAACAAATCTCGTAATTCTTACAAATTACTCGCAAAGTCTTTCTCTCGCTTCAGGCTTCTCGCTCCCTGCCTTTTGTCGATGGGTCCGGAACCGGATCAATTCCACCCGTCGAAAAAGGATGACACCGAAGCAACCGACCCATCGCTAATTTCAACCCCCCAGTACATCCGTGACGACGCAAGGCCTCCACGGCATATTCACTGCACGACGGAATGAATTTGCACTGACCGATCAACAACGGGCGAATGCCGAACTGATATCCACGTATCAACACGATAAATACGCTCACTCCAACCCACGAACTTATCTTTCGAATCCGATCCAGCATGACCCTGTCCATACGTCCGATAATATCATGAAGTCATCTCATAAATGTGTGGCACCGGCATCTTGCCGGTGAAAATCTCTAATTTATGTTTTTATGAGATGGGCTCATGATACGCACCGGCGATTCGTCGTGAATCAGGTGGCTGGCCCGCGATTCCGACCGTGTGAAAATCACCTGGAAACACCCGCCCAATACGAGGGGAAAAACGCCGGGTACATCGCACCGTCTGATAAAAAGCACAAATCCAATTTCAACGCCAGGTTTTACAAAATCGTTTGCCTGCCATAGAGTTAAATCGTACATTCCAGACAAGCACGGAAATTGAATAACACCACCCGAGTCGGCATCCTCCGTGCGATTCAATTACCACTCCACCCCGTGTCCGGTGAAGCGTCTCGGTCGTTGTTGCGGTCGGGACGCTCGCTTTTTAGGGACGTGATTTTCCCCCAGCCCCACTACCCTTCGATGACGGTGTTCCTGACCCCGCGCTCAACCCGAAATCGTCATCGCCGACTTCAACATCCTTTTGCAGGTTGGAATAAAGATAGACGGCTTCCAGTTCTCCACTCGGAAGCCACAAGTACGTCCCAGCCGGAAGCAACGTGTCTGGATCAATCAACAAATCAACTTTTTCGTGGCGAAACCGGGAATCAATCGGAAAGCGAATTTGCAAATGATGAACCGGCAATCCCGTCTTCTTGTGTTCGATCATTCCCAGGTATTCGTACGCAGGCGCCAGATTTAGCGATCGGGCCAGATCAATCGCTTCCAGGTTCTTCTCCGTCAACCGCTCCAGTCCCCAGTCCGTGATCGGATACAAACTGTAACCAAACGCCATCACCACGCTGTCGTCGTAATCATTCACCGGAGGCTGATCGCCCAGAATGGCCTTGCGCCACCAGCAACGAATTCGATTGTTGTTCCGACCTTCCACGTAAATCGCTTCGCGAAGCGGCGCGCTGTCGTCCAGCATCTCCATCCGAACGCTGAACGGCTTCGATCGAAACGTCACCCGCATGTGCTCTTCCGGACTGAGCTCCTTGATGAAAATTCCGTGCCGCTCCTGCT